>NZ_JBEXSH010000634.1:0-5428 GCF_040613555.1 Streptomyces sp. NPDC006265 | reverse complement strand
GGTGCGGCGAGAGTGCGTGCCGGGCGTCGTGACGGGGCGAATGCTGCCTGTCGTGGCACTAGAAGTCGAGACCGGCCGGGCACCAACAGGTGCCCGGCCGGAGCTGCTCTCGCGGGCCGCTCGCGGACCGATTGTCAGTGGTGCCCTCTACGGTTTGTGCATCGGACGAACCATGAGGGGGAGCGGTGGCGACGGGCGAGGTGGGTGGGGGTACCTCCCTGCTCGAAGAGCTTGGGGGAGTCCGCGCGCCCGCGTGGCGCGGGGGTTTCGGGCGGCTGTGGAGCGCGGCCGTGCTGTCCGGCTTCGGTGACGCACTGCGGACGGCGGCTCTGCCCCTGCTGGCCGTCACGCTGACCGACGATCCACTGCTCATCGCCTCCGTCACGGCCTGCGGCCATCTGCCCTGGATCGTCTTCGGCCTGCTCGGCGGGGCCGTCGCCGACCGGGTGGACCAGCGGCGGGCCATGTGGACGGTGGACGCGGTGCGCGGGCTGCTGGTCGCCGCCTTCACGGTGGCCGTCGCCCTCGGCCATGCCTCGATCGGCCTGCTGATCGTGCTGGCCTTCGCGCTGACCACCCTCCAGACCCTCTTCGACAACGCCGCAACCGCGCTGCTGCCCGCCCTGGTCGACCGGGACGCGCTCGGCAGCGCCAACGCCCGGCTGCTGACCGGCCAGCGCATCGCGGGCGGTCTGCTGGGCGGACCGGTCGTGCCGCTGCTGCTGGCCGTTGGGGTGGCGGTGCCGTTCGCGGCGGACGCGGTGACCTTCCTGGTGGCCGCCGCGCTCATCGCCACGCTCCCGGCCGCCGAGCCGGATCGTGAGCCGAGGCCGGCGGGCAGCACACTGCGACGGGAGATCGCCGAGGGACTGCGCGTCCTGACCCGCGACAAGGCCCTGCGCGGACTGTGCACCGCCACCGCCCTGTGCAACGTCGGCATGGGTGCCCTCGTCGCCACCCTCGTGATCCTGGTGACCGGCTGGCTCGGCGCGGGCAACGCCGGATACGCGGTGGCGATGACCGCGTACACGGTCGGCAGCCTGGCCGGGGGAGCGGCAGGCGGTCGGCTCGTCGCCCGCTTCGGACGGATGCGCCTGGTGCTCGTCGCCGGGACGGCGCAGACCGCCGCACTCCTCGTCATGGGCTCGGTTCGCAGCATGGTCGCCCTGGTGGCCGCCCTGGCCGTCTTCGGGTTCATGGGGATGGTGTGGAACGTCAACACCACGACGCTGATGCAGCAGCGCAGCCCCGCCGAGCTGCTGGGCCGTGTGAGCTCCGCCTTCCGGACGCTCGCGGTCGCGGGCGCACCCCTGGGCGCGCTGCTGGGCGGAGCCGTCGCCGGCGCCTGGGGGGAGAACACCCCCGCGCTGCTCGCGGCCGCCTTCTTCGTCCTGTCCGTCACCGCGCTGATACCCGCGCGCCGGTCGGACGTACCTGTTGTTGCGCCGGAGGGCGGCGCGACGACAGGCCACGGCAACCGCTGATCAACTAGGTTGGACCGGCAGCGGGGCAGGTACGCAGCAGCACAGGCAGGCAAGGAAGAAGGCTGAAGTCCCAGATGAACGCAGACGGCCGTACCAGGCTCAACCAGACGCCCGAGTGGACGGCACTGGCCAAGCACCGCGAGGAGCTGGGTGAAGTCCGGCTGCGCGAGCTGTTCGCCGCCGACTCCGGCCGCGGCGCCGCGTACACCCTCCGGGTCGGCGACCTGTACGTCGACTACTCCAAGCACCTCGTCACCGACGAGACCCTGCGGCTGCTGCGCGAACTGGCCGCCGCCACCGACGTCTTCGGGCTCCGGGACGCCATGTTCCGCGGCGAGAAGATCAACACCACCGAGGACCGGGCCGTGCTGCACACCGCGCTGCGCGCCCCGCGGGACGCGGTGATCGAGGTCGACGGTGAGAACGTGGTGCCGGATGTGCACGCCGTCCTCGACAAGATGGCCGCCTTCGCGGACCGGGTGCGTTCGGGGGAGTGGACCGGCCACACCGGCAAGCGGATCCGGAACGTCGTCAACGTCGGCATCGGCGGTTCGGACCTCGGCCCGGCGATGGCGTACGAGGTGCTGCGGGCCTTCACCGACCGCTCGCTGACGGTGCGTTTCGTGTCGAACGTGGACGGCGCCGACCTGCACGAGGCGGTCCGGGACCTGGACCCGGCGGAGACTCTGTTCGTCATCGCCTCCAAGACCTTCACCACCATCGAGACGGTCGCCAACGCCACGTCCGCGCGTTCCTGGCTGCTGGATGCCCTCGCCGACGAGACCGCGGTCGCCAAGCACTTCGCCGCGCTGTCGACGAACGCCGAGAACGTCGCCGAGTTCGGCATCGACGTCGATAACATGTTCGAGTTCTGGGACTGGGTCGGCGGCCGCTACTCGTACGACTCCGCGATCGGCCTCGCCCTGATGATCGCGATCGGCCCGGGCCGCTTCCGCGAGATGCTCGACGGTTTCCGCATCGTCGACGAGCACTTCCGGACGGCGCCCGCCGAGTCCAACGTGCCGCTGCTGCTGGGCCTGCTGGGCATCTGGTACGGCAACTTCCACGACGCCCAGTCGCATGCGGTGCTGCCCTACAGCCACTACCTGTCCAAGTTCACCGCCTACCTCCAGCAACTCGACATGGAGTCCAATGGCAAGTACGTCGGCCGGGACGGGCGCGCGGTGGAGTGGCAGACCGGGCCGGTCGTGTGGGGCACGCCGGGCACCAACGGACAGCACGCCTACTACCAGTTGATCCACCAGGGTACGAAGCTCATCCCGGCGGACTTCATCGGCTTCGCGAGGCCGGTCGGCGAGCTGAGCGAGGAGCTGAAGGCGCAGCACGACCTGCTGATGGCGAACTTCTTCGCGCAGACGCAGGCACTCGCGTTCGGCAAGACGCCCGAGGAGGTCCGGGCCGAGGGCGCGCCCGAGGAGCTGGTGCCGCACAAGACGTTTCAGGGCAACCATCCGACGACCACGATCCTCGCGCCGGAGCTGACACCGTCCGTCCTCGGCCAGCTGGTCGCCCTCTACGAGCACAAGGTGTTCGTGCAGGGCGCGGTGTGGAACATCGACTCCTTCGACCAGTGGGGCGTGGAGCTGGGCAAGGTCCTCGCCAAGCGCGTCGAGCCCGCGCTGACCGAGGGAGCCGAGGTCGAGGGCCTGGACGCCTCCACCAGGGCGCTGGTCGCCACGTACCGGGAGCTGCGCGGCCGGTAGTCACGGGCACTGGACGGGGGCGGGCGGCTGTGCGACGTCGGGACGGGAGGCGGGCGGCTGTGCGACGTCCGCTTCCCGTAGACTCCCGGACGATCATCACGGCGAGTGCTCGGGGGAGCGCGAAGTGGCACGCACACGCGGAAGTTGGACCGGTGGCACACTGACGGCCGGGTCCCTGCTCAGACCCCAGGACGTGGCGCGGGTGGTGTTCCACCCCGCCTGGATTCCGCAGCCGCTCGATCCGTCGGTGGAGCGCCTCAAGCGATTCCGCGTCCTGGCCGGGGCGGCCGCGTCCCTCGGGGTCTTCACCTTCATCGAGCGCGGCTTCGACTTCAGGGAACTGCTGGAGAACGCGATGACGGCCTCCGTCGTCCTTCTCTTCCTCACGCCGCTGACGGTCGGGGCGATGCTCTGGGTCTGGCGGCGCGGCGGCACGGTGCGGCAGCTGCGGGTGCCGCTCCTCAACTCCCTCAAGCTGCTCCTGCTGTTCGTCGGCTGTGTCGCGGCGGTGCTGCTGCTCGTGCGGACGACGAACGCGACCGGCAGCGTGGTGATGATCCTGACGGTCGGCCTGACGATGATGTGGATGCTCATCTTCACGGCCTACGGAGCGGTGCGGGTCTCCGGCAACTTCTTCGGCACGGCCGCCGTGCACCGCTGTCTGCCGCCGCTGCTCGCCGTGGTGACCAGCTGGCTGATGGCCATCCCTGACCTCGTCACAGGCGATCTGCACGGGCTCAGCCTCACCCTCGGCATCGTCTTCATCCTGGGCGCGCCGGTGACGGTCACCGGTATCGCGCTGGTGGAGATGGGACGGCTCAAGAGGCGGTACGGGATCCGGCTGAAGGCCCATCCGGCGACCCTGGCACCGGCGCCCGGGCCGGTCCCGTGCCCGGTCCCGCCGATGCCGCCGCCGGGTTCGCCGTACCTGCCGCCGCAGGGGAACCCGTACGGCCAGCCCTACGCGCCGGGCGGGCAGCATCCGTACGCGACGCACCCACAACCGCCGTACAACCCGCACCCGCAACCGCCGTACAACCCGCGAGCCCCCTACGGCGGCTGACCGGCGTCGAGGTCAGGCCACCGCACTCAGCGTGTCCGCGAGGCGCCGGCGGGCCGCCCGGGCCGCGGGGACGGCGGCCAGCGCGGCCGCGCAGAGCACCGCTGCCACCCCGAGCAGCACCATCAAGGCCGCGGAGGGACCCTGCGCGATGCCCGCGCCGATGCCGCTGGACCGGCCCTGGGCGTCGATCAGCCACCGGGCGAGCGGGAGGCCCAGGGCGGTGGCGGCGAGGACGGCCGCCAGAGCCGTGAGGCCGGTGGCCGTGACGGTGATCGCCGTGATCTGCCGGGGGGACAGGCCGATGGCCTTCAGGGCCAGCAGGTCCCGTTCACTCTCGCGGACGGTGCCGCCGATCGCGGTCAGCAGCTCGATGAGCCCGATGAGGGCCAGCACGGCGATCAGCCCCGCGACGACCGCGCGGAGCGGCGAGAGCCCGTCGGCCGGGTTGGTCACCGTGTGCACGTCCAGGTGGCCGCCCCCGGCCTTCGCCAGCCGGTCGGCGACCTCCCGCGGGTCGGCGCCGGGGTCCAGCCGGAGTTCGTAGACGGTCGGGCGGAGATCCGGGTCGTTCTCGCGGAGGGTGTCGAGGGACGTGGAGATGACCCGGCCGGCGTTCTCCGGCTCGATGCTGCGGCCCACGATGTGCAGGATCTGCGGCTGGTCGCCGACGGTCATCCGGACCCAGTCGCCGACGCTCACGTTCAGCAGGTCGAGGAGCCCCTGCCCGGCCACGGCCTCGTCGGCACCGCGGGCGGGGCGGCCCTCGGCGAGGGTGTACGGGTAGGGGTCCTGGTGGGTGCCGAGGCCGCGCAGCGCGATGGTCGCCGTCTGACTCGCACCCAGGGCCGCCGTCTCGACGCCCGGATAGGCGGCGGCGACCTCCGGGTCGCGTTCCAGGACGGAGCGGGTCTGCTGTTCGCTCAGGCCGGAGTCGTCGGCGCGGACACTGAGCGTGGTGGGCAGGCCGATCCGCTCGGGCTCGCTGTGGAAGCGGTCCAGGGTGGTCCAGGCGCTCATCGCCACGACGATCAGCAGCAGCGGCAGCGTGAGGCGCGCGACGGTGGCAAGGGACCGGGGGCGGCGGGTGAACGCCTTGTGCCAGCCCAGCACCAGAGCGAGCGGCATCCGCACGCCGAGCGCCCGGCGCGCCACGCAGG
>NZ_JBEXSH010000633.1:0-5435 GCF_040613555.1 Streptomyces sp. NPDC006265 | reverse complement strand
GCCCTCTTCCTCAGGGCGATGGAGACCGTGCCCGAACTGCGCGCCTTGCCCGACGACCTGGGGGCGTACACCGTGCGCTGGGACGGTGACGGCGCCGTGGTGCAGGGCGAGGTGATCGTCCAGGCCGGGGCCCGGATCGAGGCTGGCGCCCAGGTAATCGGTCCGGTCCTGATCTGCACCGGCGCCGTCGTGGCGGCCGGCGCGATGGTCCGCGACCACAGTGTGATCGGCCCCGGCTGCCGGATCGGGTTCGGCGCGGAGATCACCCGCAGCTTGCTGGCCGGGCACGTCTTCATGAAGCACCCCAGCTTCATAGGGGACTCCGTGATCGGCCGGAGGGTCAACGTCGGCTCGTTCTGCTCCACCACCGGACTGCGGTGCGACTGCGGCCCCGTCCCGGAGCCAGCGATCCAGGAAATTACCGTCAACCTCGACGGACGGCGCCTCCCCACCGGCCAGACGAAGTTCGGCGCCGTCATCGGCGACGAGGTCGCCCTACCGGCCGGGACCGTCCTGTCGCCGGGCACGCTGATCGGGCCGGGCACGGTGGTCTACCCCCGCGACCACATCGGCGGCTTCCTGCCCGCCGGCTCCCGGGTCCGGTGACCGCGGTGACCACCGCCCCCGCCCACGACGCCATGGACACCGCCCTCGTGCGGATCACCGGCGGGCACCCGCTCTCCGGCCGAATCCCGGTGCAGGGCAGCAAGAACATCGCCCTTCACCTCTACGCCGCCACCCTCCTGGCCGACGTCCCGGTCGCCCTGACGGGCGCGCCAAACATCACCGACAGCGGCGTGTGCGCGCAGATCCTGCGCCATACCGGAGCCCGCGCCGACTACGACGACGGCTGCTTCACGGTGTCTCCGGCGGGCGTCATCTGCCCGGTCATCCATCCTGAGCTCGGCCGCCGGGTCCGTACGACCGCGGTGCTTGCCGCGGCAGTGCTGGCCCGGACTGGGCAGGCCGCCTTCCCCTATCCCGGCGGCGACGCGTTCTGCCCGAGGCTCATCGACCGGCACATCGCGGCCATGCAGGCCACCGGCGCCGAGGTTGTCACAGACGACACCGGCATCCGCGCACGGTGCGGTCCCCGCGGGGTGCGGGCGTTCACCGTGGATGTGAGCACGCCGTACGGACCGAGCCTGGGAGCGACGGTGTCCGCGCTGCTGCTGGCCTCCCGCGCCCACGGCACCAGCCTGATCACCCACCCGTCCATCGAGCCGGAAGTCACCGAGACGGCCCGCTTCCTGGCCGAGAGGGGCGTCCTTGTCCACCTCGACGAGGAGGGCCTGCATGTGTCCGGCAGCGACTGGATCGCCGGCGGCACCTTCGCGGTGGCGGCCGACCGGATCGAGGCAGCCACCATGGTCATGGCCGCCGCAGTGACCGGTGGCAGCGTCCACCTCGACAACATCACCGTCACTGACTTCCCAACCGGCCTCGCCCGGGCCCTCGCCGACGCCGGAATCACGATGACTAACGACCCGAGCGGCGGCATGCAGGCCCGGCTCTTCGGGGTGCTACGCCCCGTTGAGACCGCGACCGGCCCGCACCCGGCACTGCCAACCGACACCGCACCGCAGCTAGCCGCGATGCTCACCCAGGCCGGCGGCATCTCGATGATCGACGAGCGGGTCTACCCCCGCCGCGACACCCACGTGCCGGGGCTACGCGGCTTCGGCGCTGACATCACGGCCGACGGGTCGACGATCCGCGTACGCGGGCCCGTGCGGCTGCGCGGTGCCGAGGCGCAGGCCGCGGACATCCGTGCGGTGACCGCCCTTCTGATCGCCGCACTCGCCGCCGACGGCACCTCTACGATCCGAGGGATGTTCCATCTCCGGCGCGGCTACGGCCACCTGCTGCCCAACTTGGCCACGCTGGGAGCCGAGATCACCACCATCCCCGGAGGCCGCTGATGCCCGTCCCGTTCACCGCCGATGACATCACCCGCCTCCGGGACACCTTCGACCAGGTCGTCGCCGACGGTGCGACCCCCGGCGGTGTCCTCGCCTACGGCACCACCGGCACCACTGCCAAGTTCCTCAAGGCTGGCAAGATCGCCCCCGAGTGCGGTGAGCGCGAACCCGAGCAGGACACGCTCTATGACATCGCCTCGCTGACCAAGGTCGTCGCCACCTGGCCCCTGATTGGCCAGGCCCTGGATGCCGGGCTGCTCGACCTCGACGCTGCGATCCGCGACTTCCTGCCCCCGATGAACAGCGAGTGCCCCAGCGGCGAGGCGACCGTCCGCCAGTTGATCTCCCACACCTCCGGGCTCCGTGCCTCGACCCGCCTCGACCACTACCGTGGCGCCGACCTGCCGCTGCACGAACTCCTGTGCCGTGAACCCCTGGAAGACGCCCCCGGACAGCACCGCTACATCAACCGCGGCTACATCCTTCTCGGCCTGGCCCTCGCCCACATCCACGGCCGCCCCCTTGACCAGCTCGGCAAGTCCCTGTGGAAGACACTCGGCATGGACGCCACGGTGTACGGACCGCTCTCCCGCACCCCGCAGGTCGCCCCGACTGAGCAGCGCATCCCCGGCGCGCCGCGGATCTGGGGCGCCCCGCACGACGACAATGCCGGCCTGCTCGGCGGCATCGCCGGCCACGCCGGGGTCTTCTCCACCCCCGCCGACCTCGCCCTGTACGCCCGTCGGCTACTGGTCGCGCACGCGGACGGCGACGAGCACGGCCTGGGCGATTGGCTGCATGCCAGCCTTGTCCCCCAGGCGCCGATCGAACCGGGGCTGGACCGCGGGCTGTGCTGGATCCTCGCCGCCGGCGGACGCGTCGCGTACCACCACGGATTCACCGGCACCAGCCTCTACCTCGCCCCGGAGACCGGCCGCTACCTCGTGATCTGTACCAACGCCATCTACGGCGGCAACGCCCGCACCAAGATCGCCCCGCTGCGGGAACTCGCACTCAAGACGATCTCCGCCACCTGACCACGGAGGCACCCCATGGGTGAGCTGCTGGCCGACCACACCACGCTTCGCTTGGGCGGCCCCGCCCACCGCCTCCTCACTCACACCGACCCCGCCACCTGGCCCGACCTCGCCCGCTCCGTGTTGGGTGAAGACACAGCACCGTTCCTACTCGGCGGCGGCAGCAACACCCTGGTCGACGACGCCGGATACCCCGGGACCGTGATCCGCATGGCCACCCGCGGGGTGACCGTACGCCCGCTCGGCGACGACCTCGTGGAGGTCGTCGCACAGGCGGGAGAACCGCTCTCCGCGCTCGTCGCGTTCGCCGTCGACCAGCGGCTCTCGGGGATCGAGTACCTCGGCGGCATACCCGGCACGACCGGTGCCGCCCCGGTGCAGAACACCGGTGCCTACGGACAGCAGATATCTGACACCCTCACCCGCGTCACCGCCTTCGATTGGCACCTCGAACGCATCGTCGAACTCCGAGCCGGGGATTGCGGCTTCGGCTACCGCGCCAGCGCCTTCAAGTCCCAGCCCGGACGGTGGACGATCCTCGACATCACCGTGTGTCTCACCCGCAGTTCATCGGCGGCCCCGGTCGCCTACCAGCACCTCGCCGACTCCTTGGCCGTAGGACTGGGGGCCCGGCCACCGCTCGCCGAGGCCGCCCAAGCCGTGATCACCGACCGGGAGCAGCGCGGTCTCGCCCTGCCGGATTCCGGCCCTGATGCCCGGCAGGCAGGGTCCGTCTTCCTCAACCCGGTCATCACTCCCGTCCAGGCCGCAGCCGTACGCTGCGCCGACGGCCCGGTCCACCGCGACCAGAGCGGATCCCTGCGCGCAAGCGCCGGGTGGCTGCTGGAGCAGTGTGACTACCGTCCCGGGGGCCGTATCGGGCCGGGGGTGTACTGCTCCACCGCCCGAACCCTGACGCTGACCGCGCGAGAAGGTGCCACAGCAACTGCCTTCACCTCGGCTCTCCGGCAACTCGCCGCCGCAGTCTTCGAGGCGTACGGCATCCGACTTCGTCCGGAGCCTGTTCGGTCGGGCCCGGGTACAGGATCGTCCGACGGCCCGGCCGGGCCCTCCCACCGAGGAGGCGCAGCGGGGGCGGACGCCTTTGCGCCGGCGTGAGCCCGCCCGCACCGGCCCGACCTCAACCAAGGGTCTCGGGCCGCTGCTCTCGAGCCCTCGCCTGTCAGGAACGCAGTTCGGATGCCGAGCAAAGGTCCTGGATTCGTCCCCGTGCCTGTGAGGCCGGGCGTCACCACAGACGGAAGGCTTCCAGGAGAGCTGGCGCCCTGGGTAGCGGTCGAGGCGGCTGTTGAAAAGAGCCGGGTTCTTCGCCCAGTTGTCCCCAAAAACGCGAAGCGGCGGCTACCCAGTGGGGCCGGAGAGTTCGGTGACAGGTTGGCGGACGGCCCGGGGAACGCCGAGCTGCTGGCGGGCCCAGTGGACGACCGCGAGCTGGTCAACGGCCGTTGGCCCCCAGTCGAAGAGCTCCATAGCCTGTTCGGGGGTGGCCAGGATGCGGATGTAGGTGTGGCCCGTGGCTGGATCGGGCTGCGCGGGGCCGACGTTGGTGAGTGCGGCGGCGTAGCGCAGGTACCCGCGCCGTACCGAGGGGTCGGTGACGTGTCCCAGGAGCAGCGGGCTCCCAATCCGGGCGGTCGCCTCCTCTTCAACTTCGCGACGCAGAGTGGCTACGGGGTCGCCCTGGTCCTGTTCCTCGGGTGTGCCGCCGGGCAGGATGGCGACTCCGGTGTGGGGTTCGAGAAGGACGAGGACGCGTCCGTCCGGCGCGAAGCACCAGGCCCACACCTGGGTGACTGCGAGGTCGTGCGGAGCTGGCCCCTGGTGCCAGGGATAGTGGTACGTGGGGCGGGCGGTCTGCAGGACGGCTGCGCGGTCGAGAATGGTCGGGGCGAGCGGGAGGCCATTCTCCAGGATCACCGTCCCGCCAGCGTTGATCCGGGCGCGCAGCGCGGACAGGGCGCGGCGGGCGTCCGCCGGGGAGAGCAGATCGGGCAGTCGCGCGGGCTCGACGAACTCGATCCCGGTGATCTCACTCGGCGGCAACCGGATTTCGCCGATCCGGTCGTCCTCCCAGGTGCCGCCGTCGAAGACGTGCAGAATCTCGCCGGGAAACCGCATGGCGGCGGGTGCGCCGGTACTGTCGGCGGCGATCCAGTCGACGGCCAGGCAGCGGTCGACGGTGGCGGTGACTCCGAGCTCCTCGACCAGTTCACGGGCTGCTGCGCGAGCGGGGGACTCGTTCTTGTCGACGGCGCCGCCGGCCAGGAGACAGGTGTCGCGATAGTCGACGTGCTGGACCAGAACCTGGCCGAAGGGGTTGGTGATGAGCACAGACGTGCCGACCCACAGGGCGGCCGCGGCGCGCATCGCGCCGTACGCCTCGTCGGTCATGGCGGTGCCGGGCAGCTCGCCGGGAACGGATGTGGTCGTCATGGCTCTCCGATCAGGAACGGGC
>NZ_JBEXSH010000632.1:0-5436 GCF_040613555.1 Streptomyces sp. NPDC006265 | reverse complement strand
GGTCCCGGAGAAGGGCGGGCGCTTCGGGTGCGTCTGGTCCGCTGCGGGAGACGAGGGCCAGGTGCCGGGCACCGCGGTCGGCCAGCAGGCGGGCGGTGGCGGCGCCGAGTCCGCTCAGTCCGCCGGTGATCAGGTAGGTGCCGTCGCCGTCGAGGCGGAGCGTGCCGGGCGCGGGCTCCACGGGGACGGGTTCGTCCAGCGGGTCGAAGGTGACCACGACCTTGCCGGTGTGCCGGGAGTGCTGCAGGAGGTGGAAGGCCTCCTCGGCCCGGGCGGCGGGGTGGACGGTGTGGGGCAGGGGCCGGTACGTGCCGGAGGCGACCTCCGCCTCGAAGTCGGCGAGGAGACGGGACCCCAGTTCCGGGTCGTCGATGACGGCGTCGAGGTTGAAGCCGATGAACGTGAGGCTGCGGTCGAAGGGACGCAGCGTGATCGGGTTGTTGAGGAAGATGTCCCGCTTGCCGAGTTCGATGAACCGGCCGCCCGGGCGCAGCAGGTCGAGGCCCTGGCCGATGGCCTCGCCGCTGAGGGAGTTCACCACGACGTCCACGCCCCGGCCACCGGTCAGTTCCCGGACTCGCGGGACGAAGTCCAGGGTGCGGGAGTCGAGCACGTGCTCGACTCCGAGGGTGCGCAGCAGGTCCCGTTTGGTCTCCGTGCCGGCGGTGGCGATGACGCGGGCGCCCTGTCGGCGGGCGCACTGCAGGACGGCCAGGCCCACCGCCCCGGCCCCGCCGTGCACGAGCACGGTCTCCCCGGAGCGAAGGCCCGCCTGGTTGACGAGGGTCTGGTGCACGGTCAGGAATGCGACGGGGAAGGTCGAGGCCTCCGTGAAGCTCATCCCGTCGGGGATGCGGACGGCGGCGGCGGCGGGGGTCGTCGCGTGGGAGGCGAGGGCGGCGGGCACCAGGCCGCAGACCCGGTCCCCCGGCTTCAGGTCCCGCACTGCCTCTCCGACGGCGCGCACGACGCCGGCTCCGTCGGTGCCCAGTCCGCGGCCGATGGGGCTGTTCTCCACCGCCTCGGGCGGCAGCAGGCCGTTGGCCCGCATGGGATCGCGGTAGTTCAGGGCCACGGCCCGCATCTCGAGGGCGACCTCCCCCGGACCGGGCTCGGGGAGGTCCGTCTGCCGCCAGACCAGCCGCCTGCGCAGGCCGGGGTCACGTGCTTCCAGGATGAACGGAGCACCGGCCGGAACGCCGGGGGGCTCGTCGGCCGGATGCTGGATGTGCCGGGGAACGAATCGGCCGCCGGCGGTCAGGACGATCTCGTCCTCCCGGGCCGCCGGATCGTCGACGGGTGCGAGCAGTTCCCCGGCCAGGCGGCGGGCGTCGGCGCCGACGTCACCGGTGCGGTGGCAGGACAGACGCCGCAGGCGCAGGTCGGGCCGCTCGTTGGCCAGGGTGCGGCAGGCCGCCCAGACGGCCGCGTCGACCGGGTGCGTCGGCTGTTCCGGCGCCGGGAACAGCCCGGTAGGGCGGGTGACGAGCCAGATGCCGGGGCCGGTGCGGCCCTGCGGGTCGTCGCAGGCAGCGGCCAGGGATCGCAGCATCGCCGCGCGACGGGTGGTCGGCGTGACGGTGTTGTGCGGGCCGGTCTCGGCGAGCAGCAGGACGAGGTGCGGATCGGGGGCCGCGGGCAGGACCTCCTTCCAGGCGACGGCATCGTCGGGCGCGGTGACCACAGTGGCCTTCCCCAGGTGGTCGGCGAGCGCCTGCGCGGTCGGCATCTCGGTGGCGTCCTCCACGGCGACCACCCAGGCGGCGCCGAGGCCCGTCCGCAGCGGCTCCGGGTCCGGCACGGGGCCGTGGTCCGCCGCGGCGAGCAGGACGGAACGGTCCTCGGGCCCGGTCTGTGCCACGCGCGGGAAGCCGCACCGAGCCAGCAGCGGTGCCCACGCGTCGCGGGGCAGGATGCGGGAGGCCGGGCGCAGGGTGTGGTCGCCGCGCTCCCAGAAGGTGTTCAGCGCGCCGGACAGCAGGGCTTGCAGCCCGGCGTGGTGAGCTTCGGTGACCAGCAGGTGCCCGCCGGGGGCCAGCACGCCGTGCAGCCGGCTCAGGGTCGCGGCCAGGTCGGTGGTGGCGTGCAGGGTGTCGCCCGCGAGGACGAGGTCGAAGCCGCCCGGGGGCAGTCCCTGGCCGATCAGGTCGGCGTCCGGGTCCAGGGCGCGGTGGTCGACGAAGTCGTATGAGGCGAAGCGGTGTTCGGCGCGGGTGAGCACGCTCCTGGCGGCGGCCGTGCAGGTGTAGCGGGTCCGGTCGGGCGGCAGGACGGGGAGGACGGCTGCCGTCAGGGCGGTGGTGGTGGCGCCGAACTCCAGGACGCGCAGCGGACGGTCGGCCGGCCAGCGGGCGGCGATGTCGCCGAGCAGCGCCTGCACGACGCGCTGGGTGAAGCGGTGGACCGGGTCCGTCTCGTGGAGTTGCTCCACGGTGCCGTCCCCGGCGGGCAACAGTTCGCGGGCGTCGGCGTGTCCCCGCACCACGTCGGGCAGCCGGCGCAGTTGCCGGTTGAGGAGCAGGGTGCCGGCGCCGAACGCGGGATGGTCCGCCACCAGGTCGCGCAGCAGTGCCTCCGCCCTGGTCTGTGCGCCGGTCAGCTGCCAGGTGTTCTCCGCCTGCCGGGCGAGGCCGTGCTCGGCCAGCAGGGGGAGCATCAGCCGCGCGAGCCGCCGGTGCCGGGGCTGCATGCCCCCGGCCACCAGGTCGGCCATCGAGAACGGGGCCGAGGAGTCGGTGAGAAGTCCGCGCAGCGTCTCCGCCCAGCAGTGGGCGCCGGCCTGTTCCGCGGCGGCGGTGAACCGGCGGTGGCCGTCGTCGTCCAGGGCGGCGCGGGCGGCGGCGGTGCGAGGTTCGGCCGCGCGCGCCACCTCGGCGGGCTCGGGAAGCGGGGAGGGCGCGGCGGGACGTGCCGGGTGGGGGGCGGCCCGCAGCACGGTCTGCTGCACGGTCAGCGGGATGCGCTCGGTCATGTGGCCGCGGCGGGTGCGGCAGCCTTCGATCTCGGCGGTGACCGTGCCGTCCGGGTCGGCGTAGGTGATGTCCCAGCACATCTCGTTGGCGCTGCGGCCGCGGCGGCGCAGGTGCACGACGCCGATGGGCGCGGGGGTGCGCCACACGCGGACGGACCGGAACACGGTCGGCAGGAACGCGGCGGACTCCGCCTGCGCCCCCGCGAGGGCCACGGTGGCCTGGAGCGGCGCGTCGATCAGGACGGGGTGGGCGGTGTAGGCGTCGGTGTCGTGCCGCAGCCGGTAGCTGACCAGCACCTCGTCGTCGCCCGCGTCGATGTGGTCGATGAGCTGGAAGTCGGGACCGCAGTTCAGACCGATGGCGTGGCAGGTCCGGTAGAAGTCCGGACCGTCGACGCCGCGGTCGCAGCGTGCCCGGAGCGCGTCGACGTCGAGCGCGGCGGGTGCCGTGCCGAGCAGGGTGCGGACCTGGGCGCGTACGACGGGCAGGCACTCCCCGCCGTGTTCCTCGCGGACGCTGATGGTGACGGCGCCGTCGTCGGGGGTGACCGAGGTCTGCAGGGCGATCGGCGTCGGGTCGGGCCACGGCACGGACAGCGGACGGCCGATCTCAAGGTGCCGTACCTCGACCGGACGGTCCAGGGCGCGCCGGCCGGCGCTCAACGCCATCTCCACGTAGGCGGCGGCCGGCATGAGGACGTCGTCGCCGATCCTGTGGTCGCCAAGCCAGGGCACCAGTTGCGGTTCGACGGTGCCGTGCCACACGGGGTGCGGGGCGGGCATCCGCTCGCCCACCAGCGGATGGTCCAGCAGGCCGCTGCCGATGGCGGCTTTGACGAGGTCCTGTGGGGCGCCGTGCCAGTACCGTTCGTGCTGCCAGGCGTAGGCGGGCAGGTCGACCACCCGGCCCGGGCGGGGGAAGTGGTGGCGCCAGTCGGTCGCGGTGTCGGCGGCGAGTGCCGCGGCGACGGCCGCCGCGGTCTCGCGGGGGCCGTCCCCGTCGCGGTGCAGGGTGGCCACGCAGGTGGCGCCGGTGCGGCGCAGATAGGGACGCAGCACCGGGTGCGGGCCGATCTCGACCAAGAGCCCGGCGTGCCCGTCGGCGAGGCGGGCGGCGGCATCGGCGAACCGGACGGGTTCGCGGATGTTGCGCCACCAGTACTCGGCGTCGAGTTCGGTTCCGTTCAGCGGGGTGCCGGTGACGGTGGAGAGGAACGGGATGCGGGCCGGGGCGGGTTCGAGGCCGAAGAGGGCCGCGCGCAAGGGCTCCCTGATGGGGTCCATGGCCCGGCTGTGGAAGGCGTAGTCCAGGTCCAGTTCGCGGAAGAAGACACCGCGGCCGGTGAGTTCGGCCCCCCAGGCCGCCAGGGTGTCGGCGTCCCCGGCGACGGTCACGTCACGGTCGCTGTTGACGCCCGCGATCTCCAGCGCCCCGTCGTGCTGGAGCAGTTCCTCGCGAGCCTGTGCCTCGGGCAGGCCGACGGCGGCCATGCGGCCCCGGCCGGCGGTGGCGCCCTGGGTGCGGCTGCGCTCGGCGATCACCAGCGCCGCCTGCTCCAGCGTCAGGGCTCCGGCGGCGCGGGCGGCGGCGACCTCGCCGACACTGTGTCCGGTCACCGCCCGCGGACGCACCCCGTGCGAGGCCAGCAGTGCGGTCAGGCCGACCTGCACGGCGAACAGGACCGGCTGGGCGATCTCGGTGCGCTGCCACGTCCGGGGGCGCGGGTGGGCCAGTTCCTTGGTCACCGACCAGCCCAGGTGGGGCGCCAGGGCCGCGTCGGCCTCCTCTACGGCCAGGCGGAAGGCCGGTTCGCTCTCCAGCAGGTCGGCGGCCATGCCCGGCCACTGGGAGGCATTGCCGGAGAACACGAACGCGGTTCCGTCCCGCACGCCCTTGCGTACGACGGCCCCGCGGGCGGGTTCCGCGGCCGTCAGCCGGTCCAGCTGCCGGGCGGCGTCCTGCGGGCCGGCGGCCAGGACGGCGGCGCGGTGCGGGTGTGCGGTGCGGCGTACGGTGCTGGTGCGGGCCAGGTCATAGAACTCCTCCGGCGCCGTGTTCCTCAGCCGCTCCGCCATGCGGGCGGTCATCGATTTCAGCGCCTTGGGCGACCGCGCGGAGACCACCAGCGGCAGCGGGCGGCCCTGCGGCGCCGGGCCCGGCTCGGGATCCCGGGCGGCGGGGGGCAGGGTGAGGACGGCGTGGGCGTTGGCCCCGCCGAAGCCGAAGGCGCTCACGCCGACGGCGGCCCTCCCGCCCGGCTCCAGCGGTACGGGCTCGACGGCGGGGGCGAGTCCGAGGCCGTCGAAGTCGATACGGGGGTTGAGGGGAAGCGCGTGCAGGGACGCCGGTACCAGCCGGTGGCGCAGCACGTCAACGACCCCGCGTTCGCGCAGTACCTCACCGACCCCACCGAGCTTCCCGCCGTCACGCCGGAGCTGATGGCCCAGACGGTGATCCCTCCGGA
>NZ_JBEXSH010000631.1:0-5458 GCF_040613555.1 Streptomyces sp. NPDC006265 | reverse complement strand
CCTCCGTGGCCGCGGCCGCCGCGTCGCCCTCCCTCGCCGGAGCGGGCACCCGGGCGTCGCCGTTGGCCTGACGCCTGGGCTGGGACGACTGAAGCGCCATCCCCCCTGTCGTACGGAAGAGTTCGTCGGCCCCCGGCAGACTCACTCGGCGTGACACCGGGCGAGCACCTCCCTGGCGAGCTGGCGATAGGCGGCGGCACCCACGGAGTTGGAGGCGTACGTGGTGATCGGCTCACCGGCGACCGTGGTCTCCGGGAAGCGGACCGTGCGCCCGATGACCGTGTGGTAGACGTGGTCGTCGAACGCCTCGACCACACGCGCGAGCACCTCACGGCTGTGCACCGTGCGCGAGTCGTACATCGTGGCGAGGATGCCGTCGAGCTCCAGCTCCGGGTTGAGCCGTTCCTGGACCTTCTCGATGGTCTCCGTCAGCAGGGCCACACCACGCAGCGCGAAGAACTCGCACTCCAGAGGCACTATCACCTTGTGCGCGGCCGTCAGGGCGTTCACCGTGAGCAGGCCGAGCGAGGGCTGGCAGTCGATGACGATGAAGTCGTAGTCGGGCAGCAGCGGCTTCAGGGCGCGCTGCAGCGTCGACTCGCGGGCGACCTCGGAGACCAGCTGGACCTCGGCCGCCGACAGGTCGATGTTGCTGGGCAGCAGGTCCATGTTGGGGACCGCCGTCTTCAGCAGCACCTCGTCGGCCGCCATCCCCCGCTCCATGAGCAGGTTGTAGACGGTGAGGTCGAGTTCCATCGGGTTGACGCCGAGTCCGACCGACAGCGCGCCCTGCGGGTCGAAGTCCACGAGGAGGACCCGGCGTCCGTACTCCGCGAGCGCGGCACCCAGGTTGATGGTCGACGTGGTCTTGCCGACGCCGCCCTTCTGGTTGCACATTGCGATGATCTTCGCGGGTCCGTGGTCGGGCAGCGGGCCCGGGATCGGGAAGTACGGCAGCGGACGCCCGGTCGGGCCGACGCGCTCCCGGCGCTGTCTGGCCGCGTCGGGCGCGAGAGTGGCCGCGTACTCGGGATCGGGCTCGTACTCCGCGTCGGGGTCGTAGAAGTGCCCCTCGGGCAGTTCGTCGTAGTCGGCGAAGTGGTTGTGGGGCGCGCCACTTCCGTCGCCGGCCATGGCGTTCACGTGATGGCCATCCATCTTCTGGTGTGCTGTGTGAGTCGCCTGCTGACTCTGGTGGGCTGCGAAGGTGCGCACAGCGACGGAGCCGACAGCCTCGAACCCCGCGGACCCCTGGCCCGGTGCAGGCATTCCTGGTTGACCACCCCCGGGAGTAAATGTCGACTCATTCACAAGTCGTCTTACCTCCTTGGTGACCAGGAAACTTCTAGACAGGTCAGCGTGGCACCATGCCGACAGCTGGCGACTCTATGGCGTGTCGGGCGTCCGCAGCAACACAATCCGCCGGACCCGGCCCGATGTGTCGGCAATGAAACATCCCGCTGTCAAGGGCGTACGGCCGTCGCACGGCAGGTTTCACCGGTGTGCGAATCGGTTGAAGGGTTACGTTCGAGGCGAGTTGCGCGAGAATCGCGAAGTGACCATACACACATCCGGCCGGACCTCGGGCAAGGTCCGGCCGGGTGCGCGGCGTTGACGACCCGTGTTGACGTATCGCCTTTGCCGGTTGGTTGGTTAGCCGACTTTTCGGCTGTGCGCGCTCAGCCGAGCAGCGAGGTCAGCTCCACGTGCTCCACGCCGTGCGCCTCGGCGACCTCGCGGTAAACGACCTTGCCGTCATGCGTGTTGAGACCCTTGGCCAGCGCCGGGTCGCGGCGCAGCGCGTCCGCCCAGCCGTGGTCGGCCAGTTCGACGATGTACGGCAGCGTCGCGTTGGTCAGCGCGTAGGTGGAGGTGTTCGGCACCGCGCCGGGCATGTTGGCGACGCAGTAGAAGACCGAGTTGTGGACCCGGAAGGCCGGCTCGGCGTGGGTGGTCGGGCGGGAGTCCTCGAAGCAGCCGCCCTGGTCGATCGCGATGTCGACAAGGACACTCCCGGGCTTCATCCGCGAGACGAGCTCGTTGGTGACCAGCTTCGGGGCCTTGGCGCCGGGGATCAGCACCGCGCCGATGACGAGGTCGGCCTCGAGGCAGGCCTTCTCCAGCTCGAAGGCGTTCGAGACGACGGTCTGGATCTTCGTGCCGAAGACCTTGTCCGCCTCACGGAGCTTGTTGATGTCCTTGTCGAGCAGGGTCACGTGGAAGCCCATGCCGATGGCGATCTGCGCGGCGTTCCAGCCGGAGACACCGCCGCCGATCACGACGGCCCGGCCGGCCAGCACGCCGGGAACACCGCCGGGCAGCACACCGCGGCCGCCGTTGGCGCGCATCAGGTGGTAGGCGCCGACCTGCGGGGCCAGCCGGCCCGCGACCTCGGACATCGGGGCGAGCAGCGGCAGCGCGCGGCTGGGGAGCTCGACGGTCTCGTAGGCGATCGCCGTGGTACCGGAATCCAGGAGGGCGTCCGTGCACTCCTTGGAGGCGGCCAGGTGCAGGTAGGTGAAGAGCGTCTGGTCCTTGCGGAGGCGGTGGTACTCCTCGGCGATGGGCTCCTTGACCTTCAGCAGCAGGTCGGCGGTGACCCACACCTCGTCGGCGGTGTCCAGGATCTGTCCGCCGGCGGCGACGTACTCCTGGTTCGTGATCGAGGAGCCGACGCCGGCGTCGCGCTCGATGACGACCTGGTGGCCATGGCGCACCAGCTCGTGCACGCCGGCGGGGGTGATGGCCACCCGGAACTCGTTGTTCTTGACCTCGCGGGGGATGCCGACCTTCACGTCGATCACGGTCCTTGGCTCAGAGGGTATGGGGGGTCTCACTAAGACATACCCGGGCACGCACGGGCACACCGGGAGATACCGCAGGAGAACGTGCGGCAGAGCCAGTCTAATGAAGGCGTTCTCGCTGTCTAGCCTTTCATTGCATCAATCTTCGAGTGATGCGGTACGGATTTCGCAGGCGTCAGGGTCATTTTGAAGGTTTGACTCGCCGAGAATCCGCTCGGCGGCCCCCCGGTGCAGCCCGGCCGACGCGGGATCACCCAGGTGCTCGAGGGTGTCGGCGACCCGCAGATGCAGGGCGGCCTGCAGCCGCGGGTCCTCGGCGCGGCGCGCCCACTCCACGGCCTCCCGGCAGATGCGCAGCGACTCCTCGGGCCGGCCCGCGTACTCCTGGACCCGCGCCAGCTCGCTCAAGGCCCGGGCCTGGGCGGCCACGTCACCGTTCTTGCGGTGGCCGGCGATCGCCGCGCGCCAGTTCCGCATGGCCTCGCCGTAGCGGCCGGCGAAGGTGTGGGCGGCGGCGATCCGGCCGTAGAGCCGGGCGGCCTCCGCACGCTCGCCCCGGGCGAGCCGCTCGACCAGGGCGCGGCCGAACCAGTCGGCGGCCCGGTCGAAGTCGCCGAGCTCCAGGTGCGCGCCGCCTACGGATTCCATCGCGCGGCCGGTCGCGTACGGGTCGTTCACCTCACGCCCGGCGTCCAGCGCGGCCCGGTAGCGCGCCAGGGCGTCGGCCGTGCGGCCGGTGCGGGCGTCGAGGTCGCCGAGGTTGAGCAGGGCGGCTGCGCGCTCGCGGGGCAGGTTCCGGCGCTCGGCGACGTCGAGGACCATGCGGTGGACGTCGTAGAGGTCGGGCGCGGCGGCCTGGGTGCCGATGTGGGCCGCCATCGCGCGGACCAGCTGAGACATCAGCCGTCGTGCCAGGGTGTCGAGCCCTCCGTCGGCGACCGCGAGCCGGGCCGAGGCCAGCAGGGCGGGCCGGGTCAGGCGCAGCCAGTCGGCGGCCGCCCGCGGGGTGGGGAAGCGCAGGGCGCGCGGCATGTCGAGAAGCTTCTGGCGGGCCTGGGGGCTGTCGGTCTCGGTGATGGCCCGGCAGGCCTGGAGCAGCCGCACGGTCCGCTCCAGCATGCGGGCACGGGCCAGCTGGAGCTCGGCGGGGCGTTCGTGGTGCTCGGCGAGGATCCGCAGCTGCGGGTGCAGGCAGCCGGGCACCTCGTACTGCGGCAGCGGGGAGTCCACCGCGTGCAGGAAGCCCAGGGCGACGAAGTCGTCGAGGAGGGTGCGGGCGCCGCCGACCGAGGAGCCGACGAGCGCGGAGGCGGTCTGCGGGTCGACCAGCCCGGCCGGGGCGAGGGCGAGCAGGCGCAGCATCCGGGCCGCGGTCGGAGGCAGGGCGGCGTAGGCGAGTCGGAAGACCCGGGTCAGGGCGGTGCCCTCGGTGTCCTCGGCGCGCAGCTGCTTGGCGAGGTCGGAGACGGCGGCGTTGGGGCGGGCCGCGAGCCAGCCGCCCGCCAGCATCAGCGCGGCGGGCTGCCCCTGGCACTCCTCGGCGAGGCCCTCGGCGGCCCGGGGGTCGACGGTGATGCGGACCGAGCCGGCGTGCCGGGTCAGCAGCTCCACCCCGGACTTGGCGTCCAGGCCGCCCAGGGTGCAGGGGCGGACGTCGGAGATGCCGGTCAGCGGGCCTTCGGAGACCGCGACGACGAGGCATTCCGGGGTGTCGGGCAACAGGGCGTCGACCTGCTCGGCGTCGGCCGCGTCGTCCAGCAGGAGCAGGACCCGACGGTCTGCCAGGGCGGCGCGCAGGGTGTCGGTGAGGTCGTCCTCAGAGGTCCCGGCCGGCGCCTGCTCGTCCAGGGCGGTGAGGAGGTCCCGGGCGGCGCGTGCGACGGGGACGGGGGTGCCGTCGGGCTCGGTGAGGCTCGCCCGCAGTACCCCGCCGGGGTAACGGTCCGCTACCTGCCGGACGAGTTCCTCGGCGAGTGCGGTGCGGCCCGAGCCGGGCCGGCCGGCGATGAGCAGCACGCGCGCGCGGGGTGCCTTGCGGCCGGCCAGGGTGTCCAGTCCGGCGCGCTCGATGTCGGCGCGCAGTTCCTTCAACTCCCGTGTGCGGCCCAGGAACTCGTCCGTCCCGGCAGCGCGCCCGGCCGGCCGCACGTCGCCTGTCTCCACGACCTGATCCGCCACGGGCCACACTCCCGTCCCACCGCACGCGCAAGCCCGCCGGGACTCCGGTTCGGGCGTGCCCCAGAGCCTAGTTCACGCTCTGCAACGTCCCGGGTGGAGCACGGCGGGCGGGACGACCACTTCCCCCGATCGGATCAGCAGATCGTAGGAACGAGAGCAGGAGGTCGCGCCCGAAAGGGGCGCGGGGAACTGCGCGACCAGCCACGACGACGCCGCACCCGACAGACGACCGTCGCGGCACCCACCCGTCGCACCGCCCCGAGCGGAGCGTCTACGCCTCGAAGGGGCGCGCCGGCCAGGGCGCCTGGGCGGGGCGCAGCGCGTCCAGACCGTCACCACCGCGCGCGGCGACCAGGGACAGCACGCCCACGACGAGGCAGGTGTTGTGGAGCTCGCCGGCCAGCACGCCCCGGACGAGCTCCGCCACCGGCACCCGGTCGAGTTCCATGTCGGCCTCTTCCTCCTCGACCGCGAAG
>NZ_JBEXSH010000630.1:0-5463 GCF_040613555.1 Streptomyces sp. NPDC006265 | reverse complement strand
CAGCGCGCGGATGCGGGCGAAGAGTTCGTAGAGTTCGAAGGGCTTGACCAGGTAGTCGTCGGCGCCCGCGTCGAGTCCGGTGACGCGGTCGCCGACCGTGTCACGGGCCGTGAGCATCAGGATCGGCGTGGTGTCGCCCGTGGCGCGGATCCGGCGCGCCGCCGTCAGGCCGTCCATGCGCGGCATCTGGATGTCGAGGACGACCAGGTCGGGCCGGTAGGCCGCCGCCTTGTCGAGCGCGTCGGCACCGTCGACGGCGACCTCGGTCCCGTACCCCTCGAACGCGAGGCTGCGCTGGAGTGCTTCGCGTACGGCCGGCTCGTCGTCGACGATCAGGATGCGCTGCGGGTCACGGTCGCCGTCTGCGGGGTTCATGGGTCGGGGGTCCTCGGGGGTGAAGGGGGACGGGGATGCTCTGACGTTCTCAGCGTCGCACGTCGCAGGCGCGAGCCGGCAGGAGCGTCAGCCCCGCACCGCCCGGCGCCGGGCCTTCCCGGTGCGGCTCGTCCTACGGGTCTCCGCCGGCGCCGTCTCCGCCGCCCGGCCCGTCGGCGCGTGCAGTGCGGACGCCACCGTCAGGGCCAGGCCGATCGCCGCCGGGTCCCCGCCCGGATCCGTGTGCACAACCTGCTCGATCATCGCCGTACTCCTCGCTGTCGGTGCCCGAACTCAGTCGGTCGCCCCCGCCCGCAGCTTCGCGAGGTCGGCCTTGACGGTGTTGATCGGGATGGCGAAGCCCAGGCCGACGCTGCCCGCGTCGGAGGACGAGGAGGCCTGGCTGGTCGGCGCGTACATCGCGGAGTTGATCCCGATGATGTTGCCGTTCATGTCGATCAGCGCGCCGCCGGAGTTGCCCGGGTTGAGGGACGCGTCGGTCTGGAGCGCCTTGTACGTCGTCGTGCTGGACCCGGTGTCGCCGTTGAACTGGCGCCCGCCGAACTCGAACGGCCACTGGCCGCCCTGCCCCTGGCCCTGCCCCCACTGCTGGCCCTGGTCCTGGCCCTCCTCGGTCGGGACCGTGACGTCGCGGTCGAGCGCCGAGATGATGCCGCTGGTGACGGTGCCGGACAGGCCCTCGGGGGAGCCGATCGCCACGACCTGGTCGCCGACCTGGATCCCGGCCGAGTCGCCGAGCGTGGCGGCCTTCAGGCCGGAGGCGTTCTCCAGCTTGATCAGCGCCAGGTCCTTCTTGCTGTCGGTGCCGACGACCTTCGCGGTGTACGACTTGCCGTCGCTGGTCGTCGCCTTGATCTGGGAGGCGCCGGAGACGACGTGGTTGTTGGTGACGATCTCGCCGCCGCTGGTGATGATCACGCCGGATCCGGTGGAGGACCCGGCGTTGGAGGTGGCGCTGATCTCGACGATGCTCGGGCTGACGGCCTTCGCGACGCCGGCCACGGTGCCCTTCTGGCTGGAGGGGACCACGTTGGTGCTGGTGGAGCTGGAGGCGACGGTGTCGTTGCCGGTCAGTTCCTGGATGCCGTAGGCGGTGCCGCCGCCTATCGCAGCCGCCACGATCGCCACGGCGGCGATCAGGGCGAGGGGGCCACGGCCGCGCTTCTTCGGATGCGGAGCATGCGCCGGGGCATGCGCCGGGGCATGCGCCGGCGGGGGCGGCCACTCGGGGTTCACCGGGGCCTGCTGCTGACCCTCGTAAGGGTTCTCGTACTCGCCACTGCGGTGGAAGCTCTCGGTCATGGAACAGAGCTTGTCGCCCGACCATGAGAGCTTCCTGAGTGCTCCCTGAGAAGCCCGACAGAACCTCGTATGCCCGATATAAAGAGGCCCGCCGGGGTCCGGCTGCAAGAGGCCGTCGGAGGACCTGCCCGGCCGCCGGAGGCTACACGCAGCCGCAGGACTGGCGGGTCACCAGCCGCGACGGGAACACCTTCAGCCGCTCCCGACGGGCCCCCGCGACCCGCAGCCCGTCGTCGAGGACGAGGTCCACCGCCGCCCGGGCCATGGCCGGGCGGTCGGACGCGATCGTCGTGAGGGGCGGGTCCGTGAGCGCCGCCTCCTTGATGTCGTCGAAGCCGGCCACCGCCAGCTCACCGGGGACGTCGATGCGCAGCTCGCGCGCCGCGCGCAGCAGGCCGATCGCCTGGTCGTCGGTGGAGCAGAAGATCGCCGGCGGGCGCTCGGGCCCGGAGAGGATCTTCAGGGCGGCCTGGTAGGCGTCGTAGCGGTTGTAGAGGGCCTCGAAGAGGCGGCCCTCCGTGGAGATCCCGGCGTCGTCCATCGCGCGGCGCCAGCCCTCGACGTGGTCGGAGACCGGGTCGCCGACCGCGGGGGTCTCGGCTATGCCGCCCATACAGGCGACGTACTCGTAGCCGTGCTCCAGCAGGTGCCGGACGGCGAGCTCGGCGCCGCCCAGGTCGTCCGTGGTGACGGCGACGTCGTCGATGGCCTCGGGCCGTTCGTGCAGCAGCACGACCCGGGCGTCCCAGGCCTCGATCTCCGCGGCGGCCAGGTCGTTGAGCGCGTGGCTGACGAGGATGAGTCCGGAGACGCGCATGCCCAGGAAGGCGCGCAGGTAGTGGACCTCGCGTTCGGCCACGTAGTCGGTGTTGCCGACGAGGACCATCTTTCCGCGCTCGGAGGCGGCCTGCTCGACCGCGTGCGCCATCTCCCCGAAGAAGGGCTGGCGGGCGTCCGGGATGATCAGGCCTATGAGGTCCGTGCGCCGGGATGCCATGGCCTGGGCCACCCGGTCGGGCCGGTACCCCAGTTCCTTGATCGCGGCGAGGACACGCTCGCGCGTGGCCGGGGCGACCGGCCGGGGTCCGTTGTTGATGACATAGCTGACCACGGCAGTGGAAGTCCCTGCCAGCCGCGCCACATCATCCCGAGTCACCTTGGCCACGCGCGGAGTCTACGCGGATATACCGGCTCTGGGCAGGGCGTAAAGGAGGTTCCGTACGATATCCCGACCGCCGTCCGGGTGACCCCCTGCGGGAAGCGATGCCCAGGTCGGTGCCGCAATACGCCTCTTTACGCCTTCGCGCGGGCCTCGGCCGCGTCCAGGGCGGCCGACTTGTCCGCGGTGTCCGGCTTTGTCTTGGCCTCCTTGGCCTTCGCCTCCTCGGCGGCGCGCTCCATCTTCTCCGGCTTCTCCGGCGTAACAAATCGATAACCGACGTTCCGGACGGTGCCGATCAGCGACTCGTGCTCAGGGCCGAGCTTGGCGCGCAGCCGCCGTACGTGCACGTCGACCGTGCGCGTACCGCCGAAGTAGTCGTAGCCCCAGACCTCCTGGAGCAGCTGGGCGCGGGTGAAGACGCGGCCGGGGTGCTGTGCGAGGTACTTCAGGAGCTCGAACTCCTTGAAGGTGAGGTCGAGGACGCGGCCCTTGAGCTTGGCCGAGTACGTCGCCTCGTCGACCGACAGGTCGCCGTTGCGGATCTCCATGGGGGAGTCGTCGCTGACGATCTGCTGCCGCCCCATGGCCAGTCGCAGTCGCGCCTCGACCTCGGCCGGGCCGGCGGTGTCGAGCAGGACGTCGTCGATGCCCCAGTCGGCGGTGACGGCGGCGAGGCCGCCCTCGGTGACGACGAGGACGAGCGGGCAGCCGGGCCCGGTGGAGCGCAGCAGCTGGCAGAGGCTGCGCACCTGCGGCAGATCGCGCCGGCCGTCGATGAGGATGACATCGGCGCCGGGGGTGTCGACGAGGGCGGGGCCCTCCGCGGGGGCCACT
The DNA here is from genome assembly GCF_040613555.1 of Streptomyces sp. NPDC006265. Taxonomy (NCBI): domain Bacteria; kingdom Bacillati; phylum Actinomycetota; class Actinomycetes; order Kitasatosporales; family Streptomycetaceae; genus Streptomyces; species Streptomyces sp. NPDC006265. The sequence goes on along the minus strand of NZ_JBEXSH010000630.1, from coordinate 1,769 downwards.
CGCACGTTGTGCAGGAGCAGGCCGAGGGCGGGGAGCACCTCCGTCGACGGCTGGAGGGCGTTGGTCAGGAGCAGCAGAGAACTCATACGTCTGGTTCCTCCTCGGTCCCTGCGAGGACGCTTGTTGGTACAGCACCGCTCTGTCTGCGATCCCGAAGGCCCCGTACACCTGCGGTTTCCCGCTTCGTATACAACGCTTCCGAAAGCACAAAAGGACCCGGGGGCAACGCTGCCCGAGTCCTCTGCCCAGCAGAATAGCCCACATGAGCTCTCGTCCGGCAGGTCATGTGGCGCGTTCCACCGATCGTCCACACTCCGAGACGCCCGCGGGAACGCCTGTGCGGAGGCCGTCGAGGACGTTTCTGCGTACGGCCGACGGGGTGACGATCGACGCCGTGTACGACCCCGGCACCGCCGCGCACGACGCCTCGCGGACACCTTCCGGTCACCCCGTGTTCGTCGTCGCCCACGGCTTCACCGGGGCCGTGGACCGGCCGCATGTACGAAGGGCGGCGCAGGCCTTCGCCCGTTACGGGGCGGTCGTCACGTTCTCCTTCCGGGGGCACGGTGCGTCCGGCGGGCGGTCCACGGTCGGGGACCGGGAGGTGCTCGACCTGGCGGCGGCGGTGCGCTGGGCGCGGGAGCTCGGGCACGCGCGCGTGGCCACGGTCGGGTTCTCGATGGGCGGCTCGGTGGTACTGCGGCACGCGGCGCTGCACCCCCGTGAGACCGACGCGGTGGTCTCGGTCAGCGCACCGGCCCGCTGGTACTACCGGGGGACCGCCCCGATGCGGCGGCTGCACTGGATGGTGACGCGGCCGGAGGGGCGGATCGTCGGCCGGTACGGCTTCAAGACGCGCATCCACCACCGGGACTGGGACCCGGTCCCGCTCTCCCCGGTGGAGGCGGTGCCGAGGATCGCCCCCACCCCGCTGCTGATCGTGCACGGCGAGGCCGACGGCTACTTCCCCCTCGACCACCCGCGGATGCTGGCCGCTGCCGCCGGTGACCAGGGTGAACTGTGGCTGGAGCCGGGGATGGGGCACGCCGAGCACGCGGCCGGCGACGAGCTGCTGGCCCGGATCGGGGAATGGGTCGCGGGCCGGGCGGGCTAGCCTGACGGGGTTCACCGTTCAACTCACTGAGGAAGCAGATGCCAAAGGTCACGGTGCGCTACTGGGCCGCCGCCAAGGCCGCGGCCGGGGTGGCCGAGGAGCCGTACGAGGCGGCCACCCTCGCCGAGGCGCTCGCCGGAGTGCGGGAACGGCACCCCGGCGAGCTCGAGCGCGTCCTGCGCCGGTGCTCGTTCCTGGTGGACGGCGACCCCGTGGGCACCCGCGGACATGAGACGGTACGGCTGGCCGACGGCGGCACGGTCGAGGTGCTCCCGCCGTTCGCAGGAGGATGACGATGACCGACCAGCCGAACCAGCCCCACCAGCCGTACGACGGCTACGACCCCTACGGGCAGCAGCCGCAGGCGTGGCCCGGGCAGGGGTACCAGCAGGGGTACGAGGACCCGCAGGCCGCCCAGCAGTACACGCAGCAGTGGCAGGGGCAGACCTGGGAGACGCAGAACCATCAGGCGGTGTCCGCGCAGGCGCCGGATCCGGAGACGGCGATCCTGACACCGCAGTCGCCCCGGCAGCCCCGGCCGCCGCAGACTCCCCGGACGCCGCAGGGACCTGCGGCGTCGGCCGGAGCGGACGCCGACGCCTCCGCCACCGGCTACGGCCCGGCCACCGTCGGCGGGAACGCGCGCGTCACCGAC
>NZ_JBEXSH010000629.1:0-5466 GCF_040613555.1 Streptomyces sp. NPDC006265 | reverse complement strand
GCGAATTTCTTGCTTTTCTCCGCTCTCCCCCTTTTTGCGCCACCCTTTGTTATTTTTTTTGTGGGGGCTCCCCGCGCTGCCCCCCCCCACGGCCCTCCCCCCTCCGAACCAACTCCCCCCACACAACAGCTTGGAGAATCATGAACGGGCAATCACCGGCCACGCAGAACCCCGCCCTGCTGGCCGTCCTGGCACTCGTGGCGGCTGCCGTGGTGATCGCGGTCCTCCTCGTCGGTGACTCCTGGACGCGCTGGCTGTACTACGGCGTCCTGGTGGTCGGCCTACTGGCCGCCACGGGGTCCCTCGGCGCCCTCGTCAAGGTGCTGACGAACCGTGACAGCTGACCGCTCCGTCATCCGGGCCGAAGGCCTGCACAAGAGCTTCGGGACCCGCCAGGTGCTCACCGACGTGAGCTTCGAGGCGCGTCCCGGCCGGGTCGTGGGCCTGCTCGGCCGCAACGGCGCCGGCAAGACCACGCTGCTGAAGTCGCTGCTCGGCGTCGTCACCCCCGACGCCGGAGCCGTTGAGGTGCTCGGCGGCCCGCCCGGCCCGCAGAACGCGCGCCGCGTCGGCGTCGCCATGGACGCCATCGGCTTCTACCCCGGCACCACCGTCGCCCGCGAACTGGCCATCTGGGCCCGCGCCCTCGGCGTCGGCCGCTCCCGGATCGCCGAACTCGTCGACCTGGTCGGGCTCACCGGCGAGGAGCGCCAGCGCTGCACCGCCTTGTCCACGGGCCAGCGGCAGCGGCTGCGGATCGCGACCGCCCTGCTCTCCCCGGACGTCGAACTGCTCGTACTGGACGAACCGGCCAACGGTCTCGACCCGGACGGTATCCGCTGGATCCGGCGCTTCATCCGGGACCAGGCCGCCGAGGGCAGGACCGTCCTGGTCTCCAGCCACCAGCTCGCCGAGGTGGAGAACACCGTCGACGACGTCCTCCTCCTTGAGGGCGGCCGCATCGTCCACACCGGCACCCTCACCGACTTCACCGAGGGCGGCGCCAGGTCGCTCGAGGACCGTTTCTTCGAGATAGCGGGGAGCTGAACGCCCGTGTCCACTGCCGCACTCGTGCGCCACACCCAGGCCGAACTGCTGAAGGCCGGCTCAGGCCGGGCCATGCTCGGAGCGCTGGTCGGCGGCTTCCTGTGGTGCGCCCTGACCGGCTACGGCTACTACGCGGAGGGCCGCACCGACGCGGCCGCCGTGGCCTCGGGCGCCGTCACCGACGACATCGTCCGCGCCTGGATGATGATGCTGCTCTTCTCGGCCATCAGCTGCGCCCTGGTCGTCACCCGGGACTTCGCGCAGGGCACCGCGGCCCGCGCCGTGCTCCTCTACGGCGGACGGGCCGAGGTCTTCCGGGCCAAACTCGCCGCGGCCGTGCTGATCTCCACCGGCTTCGCGCTGACGGCGATGGCCGGCGCGGCCGTCAACGTCCTGCTCGCCTCGAGCGGCGGAACGGACCTGGCCTGGACGGCCGAGACCACCAAGACGCTGCTGGGCGTCGGCGGCTGCATGATGCTGGCCGGCCCGTGGGGGCTGATGGCCGGCTGGATCGTCCGCAAGCAGACCCTCACCGTGCTCGCCATCGTCATCCTGGTCGTCGGCGTGGAGCCCGCCGTACAGCGGCTCGTCCCGGAGGCAGCCCAGTTCCTCTTCACCATCGCGCTCAGCTCGGTCTACCGCGACCACAAGCCCGACCTGCTGCCCGTGGGCGCCGCGGTCGGCGTCTCCTTGCTGTGGATCGTCCTGTTCGGCGTGATCGCCAGAACGAGATTCCTGGGCAAGGACGTCGCGTGAGCGGCCGGACCGGACTGCTGCGTCGGCGCCCCACGGCGCCGGCCCCGGCGGCCGCCGCCGACAGCACGTCCCACCTGGAGCGGGCCCGGCTCACCGACGGTGTCCAGGTGCACCCACCGGTCGCCGACGGGGAGCCCTGGGTACTCCAGCGCGGGGAGCACCAGTACTTCCGGATCGGCGCCGACCTCGCCTCGCTCGCGGACCGTCTCGACGGTGCCCACGACGTGGAGGAACTGGCCGACGGCCTGGGCCGCCCATGGACCCCCGAGACCGTCCGGCAGGGCCTCCAAGCCCTTGACAAGGCCCAGTTGGTCGCCCGGCCGCAGGACGGCCCGCCTCCACGCCGGAGCACGGGCCGCTTCAAATACGTCCCACCGCTCACGCTCCAGTTCACCGTGCTGCGGTCCGGAGTGGGCCTCGCCCGGCTGATCAACCGCCTGCGCCTCGCCTCGCCCCGCACCCTGGGCGCGTCCGTCGCGCTGCTCGCCGTCACAGGGGCCTTCGTCCTGGTGGGGCGGAGCGCCCACGCCGTCGAGGTGCTGAGCCGCCCCGTCTCGCTCACCATGCTCTTGGTCATCCTCGGCGCCGTCTCGGTCACCACCGTCGCGCACGAACTCGGCCACGCCTGCCTGCTGGCGCACTACGGAGGCCGGCCCGGCCGACTCGGTGTCATGTTCTTCTACCTGTCACCCGCGATGTTCTGCGACGTCTCGGACGCGTGGCGGCTCAACCACCGGCAACGCGCCCATGTGGCGATGGCCGGCATCTTCGTCCAGCTCGGCGCGAGCGGCGCCGCCGCATGCGCGAGCGGGCTGGCGGGCGACGGTTCCGCCGGTGACATGCTGATGCTGTTCTCCCTCGTGAACGCGGCGGCGGCGGTCATCAACCTGGTGCCGTTCGTGAAGCTCGACGGCTACATCGCCCTGATGAGCTACCTCGACCACCCCAACCTTCGCGCGGACGCGCTGAGTTCACTGCGGGAACGGTTCACCGGCCTGCTCACAGGGGCCACCGGGCGTGGCGAGGCGACCGCGCGCGGCGGGAGCCGGGACGGCGAGGCCGCCTGGCTGCCCTGGTTCGGCGTAGCCTGCCTGGTGACGCCGGTCCTGCTGGTGGTTCGGGGTCTGGGCCAGTGGCTGGACGCGCTGCTGTCCCTCGGCTACTTCGGGCTCACTCTCTCCACCTCGATCGCCGGGCTGCTTGCCGTCGTCGTGGGGAAGGCGCTCTTCGGCCTGGCGCGGTCGCTGCGCGGCACCCGCCCCCGGCCCCTGCGGGTGCTGGGCCTGGCCCTGGTGATCGCCGCCGTCGTGTTCGGCGTCAGCCGTGTCCACGTGACGACCACACAGATCGGAGCCTACCGGGTGACCGACGGCGGACAGGTGGTCCTGACCGTGCCGACCGGCCCCGACGGCCGGGACGTGCGCGCCGGGGACCGGGTGGAGCTGGTCGAGGCCGGACTGATCCTGCGCCGCCCGCTGGGCGAGGCCACGGTCGTCGCCCCGCTGCGCGGGGAGTCGATGGTGCCGCTGACCGGCCTCGTCCCGGTCGACGCGGACCAGGTGAAGGTACCCGGCCGCTGGTACACGCTGCGGGTGCAGGACATCCCGAAGGCCCAGGAGGGCAGCGTACGGCTGCACCCCCGGTCCGTTTCGCTTCCACGGTGGGCGTACGAGCGCTTCGTGCAGCCCTTCGCCGCTCCGTTCAACTGACAGCAGAAACCGGAACCCCGGAATGTATCTGACGTATCTTCAGTTCTGTCATCCCACCTCCCTCTTCTACGAGGAGCGGGACACCGAGGACCCCGGCACCCTCTTCGGCCTGCACCAGGCCCCGGCCCCGGACGACTGGACGCGCGAGGTGCGCACCGAGTGGGTCATGTACACCCCTTCGTCGAGCGACGCGGCGCCGATGCGCTGGCAGGGCTGGAAGATCCACGTCAGCGCCACCATCGGCAACGCCGAGGAACTGCTCGGGGAGGTCTCCGCGTACTGCCTGGAGCGGTCCCTGCCGTTCAAGGCGCTCTCCAGCCCGCACACCCTGACCCGGCGCAACAGCAAGTACGCCGACCGCGGTGGCAGCGGCAAGTTCATCACCCTCTACCCGCCCTCCGACGAGGCGTTCACCACCGCCCTGCGGGAACTGGACGAGCGCGTCGGCGGCCAGGAGGGCCCGGCGATCCTCTCCGACCTGCGCTTTGGCGAAGGCCCGCTGTACACCCGCTACGGCGCGTTCGTGTCGCGGCGCATCACCGACGCGAGCGGGCGGCTGGTCGAGTGCATCGAGGACCCGGACGGCAACCTGGTGCCGGACGAGCGGCGCCCCGGCTTTCACCCGCCGAAGTGGGCCCCCGTCCCCGCCGTCCTCGAGGAGTCGCTGGCGCTGCGGGCCGGGCGCCGGCTCTCGAACTTCCCCTACCGGGTGCGCGAGGCCGTCCACTTCTCCAACGGCGGAGGCGTCTACCTCGCCGAGCGTGCCGACACACCGGGCCGCACGATCCTCCTCAAGGAAGCCCGCCCGCACTGCGGCCTGGACGAGAGCGGCAGGGACGCGCCCGCCCGACTCGACCGCGAACACGAGGCTCTCCTCGACCTGGCGGGCCTGCCCGGCGTACCGGCCGTGGACGCCTACGTCGACGGTGTCGAGCACAGGTTCCTCGGCCGGGAGTACGTCGAGGGTAAGTCCCTCATGGACCTGGCCTGCGCACGCAACCCCCTGGTCAACCCTGACAGCGCCCTCACCCCGCACGAGTACGCCCTCTGGGTCGGCGAACTGCTCGGCCGGGTCACACAGTCGGTGGCCGCGATGCACGAACGCGGCTGGGTCTTCGGCGACCTGCACCCCAACAACCTCATCGTCGACGCCGACGAACGGGTCCACTTCATCGACTTCGAGAACGCCTCACGCGACGTCACGGACTACACCCAGACCATGGGTGTCTTCGGATTCCGTGCCCCGCTCGGCCACCGGGGCACGGCCGTCGACCTGTTCGCCCTGGGCGCCATGCGCATCGCCCTGCTCGTCCCGCTGACCCGGCTGCTCTCGCTCGGCCCCGACCGTGCCAAGGAACTGTGCGCGGCTGCCTGCGAGCAGTTCGGCGTTCCCGCCGAGTACTTCGACGGGATGGAGGAGCAGCTCGGTTGGGACGCCGAGACGGTGACGGCGACCTCGACGGGTGAACGGCCGGACCGCGCCGACGCGTTCACCGGTGACGCGCTCGCCGCCCGGATGCGTCACTGGCGTACCCCGGAGCGCGAGGACCGGCTCTTCCCCGGCGACGTACGGCAGTTCCTCCACCCTTCCGGTGGTCTCGGCCTCGGGTACGGCGCGGCCGGCATGCTGTGGTCGCTGCACCGTGCGGGCCGTACGCCGGACCCCGCCGACCTCGCCTGGCTGCGGGATCGCGTACGCGCCGCCGACGACCTGCCGCCGGGGTTCTGGAACGGCCTCGCCGGTATCGCCTTCGCCACCGAGGACCTCGACCCGGCGTTCTCGGACGAGTGCCTGGAGCGGGCGCTCGACGCGGCGCACCGCACCGAGGACCTGTCGCTGGGCGGCGGACTGAGCGGTCTCGGCGTGCAGCTGCTGCGTGCGCCCGGGCACCGGGACGACATCGCCGCCCTCACCGATCGCGTGGTCAAGGCGGTCGACGCCCAGGACGACCAC
>NZ_JBEXSH010000628.1:0-5471 GCF_040613555.1 Streptomyces sp. NPDC006265 | reverse complement strand
CGCGACGGGACTGGCACCCGGTTGAGGGCCAAGCACTGTGTGCCGGAGAAGTACGACGAGGACGAGCGCGTCCTCACCGTGCGCTGCGACTCGACGGCCTGGGCGACCAACCTCCGGCTGCTCGCACCCACGCTGGTCGCGCGCCTCAACGAGGACCTGGGCCACGGCAGGGTGACGCTGATCAAGGTCCAGGGCCCCGCCGGCCCCGCCCGCCGCTACGGCCCGCTGCGCGCCCCCGGCAGCACCGGCCCGGGCGATACCTACGGCTGATCGGCACCGGTTTCCCACCCGTCCACAGCGCGTGACTGACATCACATCAAGGGCTTCCGCCTGCTCTTTCGGAGCGCCCGCGACCCGCTCGTCGTGTGCCCGCACACGGTTGCGAATCGCGACCTGACTCCGAAGTAGCCAAGGGTTGACGGCCGGAAGCGCTGAGTGCCTCCGTGAGCCTCTTGGAGCCCCCATCCGTATATCGGGAGTCGGACAAGACCCGTCGAGGGCGGCACATGCGGACTCAGGTACCGGCAAACCCCCATCAGTGTCAGTGCTACCGGTAGACTGGAAGCAATCCCGCCCCAATCGTGGGGACCGTCCGGGAAAAGCTGAGCAACGCTGATCAAGGCTTACCAACGCAACATGCCGCAGCCGCTCCGGCAACCCGCCGACGAGCCTGGCTCGTGCTGTGCCAGAAAGGGCGCTTCGTGGCCGATTCCGGCAACCCCAACGAGAACATTCCGTCCACCGACGCCGGCGCCACCGGCGCGGTCGCCTCGTCGAACGGCGAGGTGACCGCCTCGTACGACGCCAGCGCCATCACCGTCCTCGAGGGTCTGGACGCGGTCCGCAAGCGACCCGGTATGTACATCGGCTCGACCGGTGAGCGCGGACTTCACCACCTGGTGCAGGAGGTCGTCGACAACTCCGTCGACGAGGCGCTGGCCGGGCACGCGGACACCATCGACGTCGCGATTCTCGCCGACGGCGGCGTGCGGGTCATCGACAACGGACGTGGCATCCCGGTCGGCATCGTCCCCTCAGAAGGCAAGCCGGCCCTCGAGGTCGTGCTGACGGTCCTGCACGCGGGCGGCAAGTTCGGCGGCGGCGGCTACGCGGTCTCCGGCGGTCTGCACGGCGTGGGTGTGTCCGTCGTCAACGCCCTGTCCACCAGGGTCGCGGTGGAGGTCAAGACCGACGGCCACCGCTGGACACAGGACTACAAGTTGGGTGTCCCGACGGCCCCGCTCGCCAAGCACGAGGCCACCGACGAGCATGGCACCTCGGTCACCTTCTGGGCCGACCCGGACATCTTCGAGACCACCGACTACTCCTTCGAGACGCTGTCGCGGCGCTTCCAGGAGATGGCGTTCCTCAACAAGGGCCTGCGCATCAACCTCACCGACGAGCGCGAGTCGGCGAAGGCCACCGCCGGTGCGGACGAGGCGGGCGAGGACGAGAAGCACGAGGTCAAGAGCGTCTCGTACCACTACGAGGGCGGCATCGTCGACTTCGTGACGTACCTCAACTCCCGCAAGGGAGACCTGGTGCACCCCACCGTGATCGACCTCGAGGCCGAGGACAAGGACAAGAGCCTGTCCCTCGAGGTCGCGATGCAGTGGAACGGCGGCTACACCGAGGGCGTGTACTCCTTCGCCAACATCATCCACACCCACGAGGGCGGTACGCACGAAGAGGGCTTCCGCTCCGCGCTGACCTCGCTGATCAACAAATACGCGCGCGACAAGAGGCTGCTGCGCGAAAAGGACGACAACCTCACGGGTGACGACATCCGCGAGGGTCTGACGGCGATCATCTCGGTCAAGCTGAGCGAGCCCCAGTTCGAGGGCCAGACGAAGACCAAGCTGGGCAACACCGAGGTCAAGACCTTCGTGCAGAAGGTCGTCTACGAGCACCTCACGGACTGGCTGGACCGCAACCCGAACGAGGCCGCGGACATCATCCGCAAGGGCATCCAGGCGGCCACCGCGCGCGTGGCGGCCCGCAAGGCCCGTGACCTCACCCGCCGCAAGGGCCTGCTGGAGACCGCGTCCCTGCCCGGCAAGCTCTCCGACTGCCAGTCGAACGATCCCATCAAGTGCGAGATCTTCATCGTCGAGGGTGACTCCGCCGGCGGCTCGGCCAAGTCCGGCCGCAACCCGCAGTACCAGGCGATCCTCCCGATCCGCGGCAAGATCCTGAACGTCGAGAAGGCGCGGATCGACAAGATCCTGCAGAACCAGGAGATCCAGGCGCTGATCTCGGCCTTCGGCACCGGAGTCCACGAGGACTTCGACATCGAGAAGCTGCGCTATCACAAGATCATCCTGATGGCGGACGCCGACGTCGACGGCCAGCACATCAACACCCTGCTGCTGACCTTCCTGTTCCGCTTCATGCGGCCCCTGGTCGAGGCCGGGCACGTGTACCTCTCCCGCCCGCCGCTCTACAAGATCAAGTGGGGCAAGGACGACTTCGAGTACGCGTACTCCGACCGCGAGCGCGACGCCCTGATCGAGATGGGCCGCAACGCGGGCAAGCGCATCAAGGACGACTCCGTGCAGCGCTTCAAGGGTCTCGGTGAGATGAACGCCGAGGAACTGCGCATCACGACCATGGACCAGGAGCACCGCGTCCTGGGCCAGGTCACCCTCGACGACGCCGCCCAGGCCGACGACCTGTTCTCGGTCCTCATGGGCGAGGACGTCGAGGCCCGCCGCGCGTTCATCCAGCGCAACGCCAAGGACGTCCGCTTCCTCGACATCTGAGTCGGTCTCAGCTGACCGCATCAGGAAGGATCTTCACCAGCAATGACCGACGAGAACACTCCCGTGACGACGCCCGAGGGTGACGCCCTGGCCATGCGCGTCGAGCCCGTCGGGCTCGAGACGGAGATGCAGCGCTCGTATCTCGACTATGCGATGTCCGTCATCGTCTCGCGTGCGCTGCCGGACGTCCGCGACGGCCTCAAGCCCGTCCACCGCCGCGTGCTGTACGCCATGTACGACGGCGGCTACCGCCCCGAGCGCGGCTTCTACAAGTGCGCCCGCGTCGTCGGCGACGTCATGGGCAACTACCACCCGCACGGCGACTCCTCCATCTACGACGCGCTGGTCCGCCTCGCGCAGTCGTGGTCGATGCGCATGCCGCTCGTGGACTCCAACGGCAACTTCGGCTCCCCGGGCAACGACCCGGCCGCGGCCATGCGGTACACCGAGTGCAAGATGGCGCCGCTGTCGATGGAGATGGTCCGCGACATCGACGAGCAGACCGTCGACTTCACGGACAACTACGACGGCCGCTCCCAGGAGCCGACCGTCCTGCCGGCCCGCTTCCCGAACCTGCTGATCAACGGCTCGGCCGGTATCGCGGTCGGTATGGCCACCAACATCCCGCCGCACAACCTGCGCGAGGTCGCGGCCGGCGCCCAGTGGTACCTGGAGAACCCCGAGGCCTCCCACGAGGAGCTGCTGGACGCGCTCGTCGAGCGCATCAAGGGCCCGGACTTCCCGACCGGCGCGCTCGTCGTCGGCCGCCGGGGCATCGAGGAGGCGTACCGCACCGGCCGCGGCTCCATCACCATGCGCGCGGTCGTCGAGGTCGAGGAGATCCAGAACCGCCAGTGCCTGGTGGTCACGGAGCTGCCGTACCAGGTCAACCCGGACAACCTGGCGCAGAAGATCGCCGACCTCGTGAAGGACGGCAAGATCGGCGGCATCGCGGACGTCCGTGACGAGACCTCCTCGCGCACGGGCCAGCGTCTGGTCATCGTGCTGAAGCGGGACGCGGTCGCCAAGGTCGTGCTGAACAACCTCTACAAGCACACCGACCTGCAGACGAACTTCGGCGCCAACATGCTGGCGCTGGTGGACGGCGTGCCGCGCACGCTGTCGCTCGACGCGTTCATCCGCCACTGGGTGACGCACCAGATCGAGGTCATCGTCCGCCGTACGCGCTTCCGGCTGCGCAAGGCCGAGGAGCGGGCGCACATCCTGCGCGGTCTGCTGAAGGCCCTGGACGCCATCGACGAGGTCATCGCGCTGATCCGGCGCAGCGACACCGTCGAGATCGCCCGCGGCGGCCTGATGAGCCTGCTGGAGATCGACGAGATCCAGGCCAACGCCATCCTCGAGATGCAGCTGCGCCGACTGGCCGCCCTGGAGCGCCAGAAGATCGTCCAGGAGCACGACGAACTCCAGGCCAAGATCAACGAGTACAATGAGATCCTCGCCTCCCCGGTCCGCCAGCGCGGCATCGTCAGCGCCGAACTGGCCGCGATCGTCGAGAAGTTCGGCGACGACCGCAAGACGACGCTGATCCCCTACGAGGGCGACATGTCCATCGAGGACCTGATCGCCGAGGAGGACATCGTCGTCACGGTCACCCGGGGCGGTTACATCAAGCGCACCAAGACCGACGACTACCGCGCCCAGAAGCGCGGAGGCAAGGGCGTGCGCGGCACGAAGCTCAAGGAAGACGACATCGTCGACCACTTCTTCGTGTCCACCACGCACCACTGGCTGCTGTTCTTCACCAACAAGGGCCGCGTCTATCGCGTGAAGGGCTACGAGCTGCCCGACGCCGGCCGGGACGCGCGCGGCCAGCACGTCGCGAACCTGCTCGCCTTCCAGCCGGACGAGGCGATCGCCGAGATCCTGGCGATCCGCGATTACGAGGCGGTTCCCTACCTCGTGCTCGCCACCAAGGCCGGACTTGTGAAGAAGACGCCTCTGAAGGATTACGATTCGCCCCGTTCCGGCGGTGTGATCGCGATCAACCTGCGTGAGGGGCAGGACGGTTCGGACGACGAACTGATCGGAGCCGAACTGGTCTCGGCGGACGACGATCTGCTTCTGATCAGCAAGAAGGCGCAGTCGATCAGGTTCACCGCATCGGACGACACCCTGCGACCCATGGGCCGTGCCACCTCGGGTGTCAAGGGCATGAGCTTCCGCGAGGGCGACGAGTTGCTCTCGATGAATGTTGTTCGACCCGGTACGTTCGTGTTCACTGCCACAGACGGCGGGTACGCGAAGCGGACCAACGTCGACGAGTACCGCGTCCAGGGTCGCGGCGGCCTCGGCATCAAGGCCGCCAAGATCGTCGAGGACCGTGGCTCCCTCGTCGGCGCGCTGGTGGTCGAGGAGACCGACGAGATCCTCGCCATCACGCTGTCGGGCGGTGTGATTCGTACGCGAGTCAACGAGATCAGGGAAACCGGCCGTGACACCATGGGCGTCCAACTGATCAATCTGGGCAAGCGCGATGCCGTCGTGGGCATCGCTCGCAACGCCGAGGCGGGGCGCGAGGCGGAGGAGGTCGACGGCGATGTGGTCGTCGACGAGACCGCCGAAGGCGCCACGGCCACCGGCACGGACGAGGGTGAGGCGCCCTCGGCCGAGTAGGCACGAGGAGTGAGTCAGCGTGAGCGGAGCCACGGGCGCCGGACCGGCCGGAACCTCGAGGGGTACGGAAGC
>NZ_JBEXSH010000627.1:0-5484 GCF_040613555.1 Streptomyces sp. NPDC006265 | reverse complement strand
CCGGCGATTCCGGCGGCCGCGTCGAGGTGGCCGACGTTCGATCCGCCGTCGTCCCCGCCGCCGTAGCCGCCGCCGTAGCCGCCGGGCAGGATCGGCGAGGGGATCTGCGCGGTGCCGGAGGGGTCCCCGGCGTGGCCCATCACGGCCGTCGCGCCGGCGAAGCCGCCCGCCGGGGTGTGCCGGCCGTCGTGCAGGTCGACCGGGCCGGTGTTCCAGGTGCCGGTATGGCCGCCCTGGTCGTAGAGCATCTGGAGCGCGTACTGGACCAGCCCGCGCATCTCCTCGGCCGTCTGGAAACGGTCGTCGGGCTCCTTGGCGAGAGCGCGCATGGCCAAGCCGTCCAGCTCCGGCGGGCAGGCGTCGGAGGCCTCCGACGGCGGCGTCGGGATGTCCTGGACGTGCTGGTAGACCACGGACAGCGGGGTCTCGCCGGTGAACGGCGGGCGCAGCGCGAGGAGTTCGTAGAGCAGACAGCCCGTCGCGTACAGGTCGGAGCGGTGGTCGACGGCCTTGCCGAGCGCCTGCTCGGGGGAGAGGTACTGCGGGGTGCCCATGACCATGCCGGTCTGTGTCATCGTCGTGGACGCGCCGTGCAGGGCGCGGGCGATACCGAAGTCCATCACCTTCACGGCGCCGTTGTGCGTGATGATGACGTTGGCGGGCTTGATGTCGCGGTGCACGATGCCGTGCTGGTGCGAGTAGGCGAGCGCCTCCAGGACGCCCGAGACGATGATCAGCGCCTGCTCGGGGCCGGGGGCCTCCGCGTTCAGCAGCAGGTCGCGGATGGTGCGGCCCTCGACGATCTCCATGACGATGTACGGCACGGACTGGCCGCCGACGAAGTCCTCGCCGGAGTCGTACACGGCGACGATCGAGTGGTGGTTGAGACCGGCCACCGACTGGGCCTCGCGCGTGAAGCGCGCCTTGGACACCGGGTCCTCGGCGAGGTCGGAGCGGAGCAGCTTGACCGCGACGGTGCGTCCGAGACGGACGTCCTCGGCTGCGAACACCTCGGCCATGCCGCCCCGGCCGAGTCTGCGGGTCAGCCGGTACCGGCCGTCCCCGACCAACCCGCCGTTACCCCAGAGCTCAGGCGCGTCCGACATGCCGCCGCCAGACGCCTCGGGGTCGGACGGGCCCTGAGCGGCCTGCTGCTGTGCCATCAGTCCTCGCCGTCGTTTCTGCCCGCGGTGCGCGCGGTGTTGTTACGGTCTCCGTCGGCCACGCTACAGCCTCCGCGCAAGCCTCCGGTCCGGGAAGGGGCACCGGGACCGGCACGAGACGGACCGGCCATGAAACCTTCACTCCTTACTGTCGTGCAAATTCCGTGTGCCGGCCGTACGCCCCCTGTAACGCTTCCGCGACGCTTCTTTCGCGTACGGTCACGGAACGGGCACCGAGCTTGACGTGTCGGTGCCCTGGGGCAGACTTGGCCGGGAATGGCGGTTTGGATCAACGACGGATCAGCGACAGTCGGCGGCGCCTGCAGGGGCTACGGGGGACAGCGAACATGAGCCAGGACGGCGCACAGGGCCAGTACACGGGGCGGGCGCTCGCCAGTGGCCGCTATCAGCTGCGTGACCTCCTCGGCCAGGGCGGCATGGCCTCGGTGCACCTCGCATACGACAGCGTGCTCGACCGGCAGGTCGCCATCAAGACACTTCACACGGACCTCGGACGGGAACAGGCCTTCCGCGAGCGGTTCCGCCGCGAGGCCCAGTCCGTGGCCAAGCTCACGCACACCAACATCGTGTCGGTCTTCGACACCGGCGAGGACACCCTCGACGGCATGACGACGCCGTACATCGTCATGGAGTACGTCGAGGGCCGCCCGCTCGGCTCGGTCCTCGACGAGGACGTGCGGCAGCAGGGCGCGATGCCCGCCGACAAGGCGCTGAAGATCACGGCGGACGTGCTGGCCGCGCTGGAGATCAGCCACGAGATGGGTCTGGTCCACCGCGACATCAAGCCGGGCAACGTGATGATGACCAAGCGCGCCGTGGTCAAGGTCATGGACTTCGGCATCGCCCGCGCCATGCAGTCCGGCGTGACGTCGATGACGCAGACCGGCATGGTCGTCGGCACTCCGCAGTACCTCTCGCCGGAGCAGGCCCTCGGCCGCGGTGTGGACGCCCGCTCCGACCTGTACTCGGTCGGCATCATGCTGTTCCAACTGGTGACCGGGCGGCTGCCGTTCGAGGCGGACTCGCCGCTGGCCATCGCGTACGCGCACGTGCAGGAGGAGCCGCCGGTTCCGTCCTCGATCAACCGCGCGCTGCCCCCGGCCATGGACGCGCTGATCGCCCGTGCGCTGAAGAAGAACCCGAACGAGCGCTTCCCCAGCGCCGAGGCCATGCGCGACGAGTGCCTGCGGGTGGCGGCGTCCTTCAGCGCCGTGCCGCCGAGCATCGTCCCGGGCACCCAGGCCCCGAGCGGCGCGGGCGTCGGCTCGGCCGTGTTCCCGCCGGTCGACCAGGCGACCCCGACGCCGTCGGGCCAGGTCCAGACGCCGTACCAGCCGACCCCGCCCCCGAACCCGTACGGCACCCCCGCCCCGACGGGGCCGTCCCCGGCGTACGGCTATCCGCAGCAGGGCGGCTACCAGACGCCGTCCCCGGCGGCGTACTCCCCGCAGCCCGGCCCGTCGACGCCGCCGCCGTACAACCTGACGCCCCAGACCGCGGGGGCCTCCTCCGGCGGCGGCAGGAACAACAAGCCGGTGATCATCGGCTCGATCATCGTGTCGGTGCTCGCCGTCGGCGGCCTCGTCACCGCGCTGCTGCTGAACGGCGGCGGCGAGGACGACAAGGGCGGCGGCGGCAGCAGCAGCGCCAGTGCGTCGGCCTCGGCTGAGAAGAAGCCCGGCTACCGCGGGCCGGACACCGCGAAGACGATCGACACCGAGGAGTGCACCGAGCCGCGGGAGTCGTACAACGACCCCGACAAGATCCAGATCCCGGACTTCAAGTTCAAGAACATCAAGTCGGTCAAGGCCTGTCTCCAGGCGGCCGGCTGGAAACTGAACGAGAAGAAGCTCGACGAGAACACCTACGGCGACGGCACGGTCATGAACCAGTTCCCCTCCGCCGACACCGACGTGGACCCGAAGGACATGCCCGAGATCGAGCTCAGCGTCTCGACGGGCAACCCGCCCTCCTGAGGTCCCCCTGACGCGCAAGGGGCCCGGCAGCTTCGGCTGCCGGGCCCTTCGGTCTGTGGGGTCAGGGGACGTCTACAGGTAGGGGCCGCCCGAACGGCCGCCCGGGTGCTGCTCGTCCAGGCCGTCGCCGACCCCCGGCGGGAGGGCGCGGCGCATCTGCTCCAGCTGGGCACGGGCCGCCATCTGCTGGGCGAACAGCGTCGTCTGGATCCCGTGGAAGAGCCCCTCCAACCAGCCGACCAGCTGGGCCTGTGCGATGCGCAGCTCCGAGTCGCTGGGGGTCGCCTCGTCCGTGAAGGGCAGGGAGAGCCGCTCCAGCTCCTCGACCAGCTCGGGCGCCAGACCGTCCTCCAGCTCCTTCACCGAGCTGGCGTGGATGTCCTTCAGCCGCACCCGGCTGGCCTCGTCCAGGGGAGCCGCGCGCACTTCCTCCAGCAGCTGCTTGATCATGCTGCCGATCCGCATGACCTTCGCGGGCTGCTCCACCTGTTCCGTGACCGGGGTCTCGCGGGAGTCCTCGTCTCCGCTGCCGCCACCGAGCGCCATGCCGTCCTGGCCCACGACCAGGATCTGCGGGTTCTCCGGCGACCTTTCGTTCCTCGGCATCTCCATGCCGCCATTCTCTCGCACGCCTGCACCTCACCTCCGTGGTGCCCCCCGGGGAGGTTGATCCACCACGCCGGAGGAGACGATTCGGTCAGGCTTCGGGTTGCTCCCGCTCGGGCGGTTCCTCCTCGCGGGTGAATCGGAGCAGGCGGGCCTCGCAGTGGTCCAGCCAGCGGACCTCGGCCTCGTCCTGGAAGACGAGCTGCTCCAGGACGAGCAGCCGGGCCATCTCCTCGGGGTGCTCCGGCGCGCGGGCCAGGGCCTCGGCACGCTGCCGCACGTGGTCGTGGAGCGCCCGCGCCACGTGCCGCCGCTGTGCCTCGACGACCTCCCGGACGTCGACGCCGTCCGCGCCGAGCGCCATCACCAGCTTGATCGCCAGCTCGTCGCGCGGCGGTCCGGCCCGTTCGACGGGGCGGTCGTACCAGGCGCGCAGCTCGGCCCGGCCGGCCTCGGTGAGCGCGTACAGCGTGTGTCCGGCGGCGTCGACGTCGTCCTGGGCGACCATGCCGTCCCGTTCCAGGCGCCCGAGCGTCGTGTAGACCTGCCCGATGTTCAGCGGCCAGATGCCGCCGGTGCGGGCCTCGAAGTCGGTGCGCAGGCGGGAGCCGTAGCGGGGGCCGGCCGCCAGAAGGGCCAGCAGCCCGTGACGTATCGACATAACCGGATTGTGCAGCGATTCCGCCCGTCGGCCGAACCCGGAGTGCCGGACGCCGGGGGCGGTGTGAGGCTGATTGCCTCGATATGACCGAACTTGCCGTTTCTGCCCTGCCGGGCACGCGGCGGGAGGGGGTCACCCACGTGACTCCATGGCTACGCGCACTGCGGGCGGCGGGACTGGTGCTCGCCCTGGGGGCCGGCGCGGTCGTCTCACCCTACGGATCCGTCCCGTCCTACGGGGCTGCCCTCGCGTACGACGAGGAGGGGGCGGAGGAGGAAGCGGGGTCCGGGCCCCCGGCCACCCGGACGCTCAAACCGGCCCCATCGGCCGCATCGGCCCCTTCGCGCCCGGCAGCGCCGTCGTCCCGGTCCGCCCCCTCGCCCGGGGCGGCACCATCGTCCCGGTCCGCTCCGCCGCCCATGGCGGCCCCGTCGACCCGGGCGGCTTCGTCGACCCCGTCCGCGGTGGCGGCTCCTTCCGCCGCCGGTGAACCCTCTCGGGCCGGGAGCCGGGCCGGGGAGGGCCGGGCGCGGCCGGGACGGCCGGAGGACGCCGGGGAGAAGCCGGGCGTCGCGGACGCCACGGCCTTCCCCGAAGAGCCGCGGGAGCCCGCCCCGGAGCCCTCCGCACCGGCGGAGCAGCCCGTGCGAGAGGCGGCGACAGCCGAACGCCCCGTCGGCCCGGTCCTGCGCATCCTGCCCCTGGGCAGCGGCCTGGTCCTGATCGGCCTGGGCCTGGGCCTGGCGTTCTTCGCGCTGCGGCTGCGGCGGGTCTAGGTGCGGGGTCGGCGCTTCGCGGGGGCGGTGCGGGTTGCCGCCCGGCGGTCGAGCGCCTCCCAGGTGGGGCTGCCGCCGGACGGGCGAGGCGCATCGCGGGCGGGGTGCGGCTGAGCCGAACCACATCACCGACGCGGTACGGCTGCCGCCGGACGGGCGAGGCGCATCACCGACGCCCTACGGCTGCCACCCGACGGCCGAAGCACATCACCGACGCAGCTGGTCAAGCGCGGCGAGCAGGTCAACGTCGAGATCTACGTCCACACCGAGGGTGAGCTGGC
>NZ_JBEXSH010000626.1:0-5488 GCF_040613555.1 Streptomyces sp. NPDC006265 | reverse complement strand
CAGATCGTCGACGGGCCTGCCCACGAGCTCGGCGGGTTCGTAGCCGAGCAGGCGGCGAGCCCCGTCGCTCCACACCATGATCGCTCCGTCGGCGTCGACGACGAACGCCAAGTCCTCCGGTACGCGTCCCTGCACGGTGCCTCCGGATGTGCCGCCCCTGCCTGCTCACGAGTCCCTGCCCCGATTGTCCCGCTACCGGCCCGCCGGGGCTCGTCTGCCGAAGGGCACCTCGGTGACCAGCGCGAACGCTCAGATGGTTGCGCGGATCGCCTGCTCGAACCCCTCGACGCGGCCGCGGGCGAGCCGTGCCGCCCGCTCCGGCTCGCCCGCGACGATCGCCTCGATCATCGGCCCGTGCTCCTCGATGTGTCCCGCCATGTCGGACAGGCGGTCGAGGAACAGGCACCAGATGCGGGGTGGCGAGGTTGTCGTGGCGGACGAGGGTGTCCTCCAGATACGGATTGTGCGCGGCGGCGTAGACCGCGCGATCCACCTGGAGGTCCAGGCGCATCAGCTCGCCGGCGTCCTGCCGGGCGGGATCCGCGCTCTCCAGCTCCCGCCGCAGGGTCGTCAGGACCCCCCGGTCCGCTGCCGTGGCGCGCCGCGCCACCTGGGCGGTGGCCGGGGGTTCGAGCTCCTGGCGCACCTCGGAGAGAGGGACGAGGCCGGTGATGTTGACCTCGGTGGCGAAGGTGCCGCGCCGAGAGCAGGTGGTGATCAGGCGCTCGTACCGGAGCCGCTTCAGCGCCTCTCGGACGGGTGTCCGCCCGACGCCGAGTGACTGCGCGAGCTGCTCCTCGTGGGTCGGGGGCGCCCGGGCGGATGTCGAGCACCGCGACCACGAGGCACTGGTCACCTGGCACGGCATCCCGTTCTTCCACGTGCCGGTCACCGCCGCGACCAAGCCGGGGGCCGAGGCCCTGCTCCTCGGCATCGTCGACTCGTTCGACGTCGAGCTGGTCGTGCCGGCGCGCTCCATGCAGGTGCTCTCCGACGACCTGTGAGCCCGGCTGCCCGGCCGGATGATCAACACCCACCACTCGTTCCTGCCGAGCTTCAAGGGCGCCAGGCCGTGCCACCAGGCCCACGAACGCGGCGTCGAACGCGTCGGTGCGACGGCCCATTACCTCACCCCGGACCTCGACGAGGGTCCGATCATCGCCCCGGAGGTCATCGACGTCGACCACAGCCACCCGCCCGAGGACCTCGCCGCCACCGGCCGCGACGCGGAGTCGGCGGCCCCGGCGCGGGCGGCCGCGCCGGCACTGCGAGGGCCGGGTCTTCGTCCAGGGCCGCCGCACGGTGATCCTCCTGAGGTCAGGGCCGGTCGATACGGATCAGGGTCTGCTGCCCGGTCGCGACGAGCCCCCGCCGGCCGTCCTCGACGCCGAACACCTCCAGCCTGCACACCGTCAGCGTCCGGCCGGACTTCAGGACCGTGCCGACCGCCTCCAGATGGTCGCCGGCGGCCGGTGACAGGAGGTTGATCTTGTGCTCGACGGTGAACACCTCGGTCCCCTCGGGGAACCGGGCGAGGACCGCGTAGCCGCCCGCGCTGTCCGCGACGGCGCTGGTCGAGCCCGCGTGGAAGTAGCCGTGCTGCTGGATGACTTCCGGACGGCTCGGCAGCTCGATGTGGACACATCCGGGTGCGATCCGGGTGATCCGGGCGCCGAGTGGGCCATCGGGCCCTGGCGGGAGAAGCTGTCCCGGACGCGTGCCTGCGTCCCGGGGCTCGCCTGCCCCTGGTCTGCTCGTCCATGCGCGCTCCTTCGGCAGGGGCCGCTCGGGTCCGTCAGCCGGCCAGGCGTTCCACCAGCAGGAACCCGCCGATGACGATCATCATCGCACCGGAGACCCGGGTCACCGCCCTGGCCGCGGAGGGCCTGGTCCTCAGGGCCGTGCGGGCGAGAACTCCGACGGTGAGGTAGACGACGGCGCAGGCGGTCATGTGCAGCGAGCCGAGCAGGCCGGTCTGGCCGGCGACCGGCCACGCCCCCGCGGGATCGATGAACTGCGGGAACAGGGAGAAGTAGAGCAGCAGCGCCTTGGGGTTCAGGCCGCTGATCCCGATCCCCCTGAGCATGACCCGCAGGCGGGAGGAGCCCTCGGTGCCCACCTCCGCCGCGGAGGCGGTCAGGGTGGCGGGCTGCCGGAGCACTCCCCAGCCGAGCCACACCAGGTAGCCGGCCCCGGCCATGGTCAGCGCGGTGAGCAGCGTCCCGGAGCTCGCCACGATCACCACCAGCCCCGCCACCGCGAGCAGGGTGTACCCGGCGTATCCGGCCACCAGCCCGGTGACCGCCGGCACGACCGACCGGTCCCGCAGGCCCGCCGTGATCGCGTAGGCCCAGTCCGCGCCGGGCGTGAATATCAGCAGCAGATCCACTGCGAGGAAGGCCGCCAGCGTGGTCGTGTCCATCGATCGTTCCCTCTCACGTGCTGTGGTGCGAGAGGAAGGCTAGGCCGGATCGGCCCGAAGGTGTTCCCTTCTTTACTCCTTGATCGCGGGATCTGGGGCAGAATCTTCTCCATGGATGCCCTGGACCGGAAGATTCTTACCGAGCTGCAGCTGGACGGCCGTCTCACGGTCACCGAGCTGGCCGCACGCGTGAAACTGAGCGTCTCGCCCTGTCACCGCAGGCTGCGCGACCTCGAACGCGAGGGGGCGATCCGCGGGTACCGCGCGGTGGTGGACCCGGCCGCCGTGGGCCTGAACTTCGAGGCCCTGGTCTTCGTCACCCTGCGCTGGGAGGACGCCGACACGGTCTCCGCGTTCGAAGAGGCCGTGGCCGCCGTCCCGCACGTGCTCCAGGCCCAGCGCCTGTTCGGCGACCCCGACTACCTGCTGCGCGTCGCCACCACCGACCTGGGCGCCTTCCAGCAGCTCTACGACCAGCAGCTCGCCCGGCTGCCCGGCGTGCAGCGCCTCAACTCCACCCTCGTCATGAAGCACATCGTCGACGACCGCCCGCTGCCCGAGTGAGCGGCCGTCGCGTGTGCGGCAGGCCTCAGCCGTCCAGTCCTGCGGCGAACGGCATCGTCCGCCACTGCTCGACGGCCGGCTTCAGCGCGTCCACCAGCAGGGGCAGCCGCGGCGCGAGCGCGAGGCAGGCCACCGCGCGGGACATGCCCACCGCGTTGACGACCCGCAGCACGTCCTTGTCCATCCGTCGCAACCCCAGGCGCCCGGCGGCGTCGTACGCGGCGCCGAAGGCTGATCAGGCGTCAAGAACCCTCCCACGGCTTTGATGGTGTCACGACGGGTGTGGTGGTGCACCGCGACGAGAATCGACGGCCGCCTGTGCACCCCCGGTCAACTACCGGTGCGCCGTAGGCAATCGACGGGGCCGCGTCCGTCCTGGCGTGGCCTGGTCCCTGGCATCAGCCGCTCGGAAGCGAGGAAGCAGCACATGCCGTACATCACCGTGGGCCAGGAGAACTCCACCGCCGTCGACCTGTACTACGAGGACCACGGATCCGGGCAGCCGGTCGTCCTCATCCACGGCTTCCCGCTCGACGGGCACTCCTGGGAGCGGCAGAGTGCCGTCCTGCTCGAGGCCGGTCACCGCGTGATCACCTACGACCGGCGCGGTTTCGGGCAGTCCTCCCAGCCGACGACCGGCTACGACCCGGCTCCGCCGGCCGCGGCTAACGCACGGGGAAGCCGAAGGAGTAACCCTGCTCCTTCAGCCACGGCAGAACCTCTCGCAGGGCGGCAACGGTCTGCGAGCGGTCTCCGCCCGCGTCGTGGAAGAGCAGGGTCGGGCCGTTGGAGATCTCGTTCTTGACGGTGGCCACCATGGCCTCCGTGCCGGGCCGTTCGAAGTCCTTGGAGTCGATGTTCCAGCCGAGCGGGCGCATCCCGTGGGACGCGGCGAGGTGACGGCTGTAGGGGGTGAACGCTCCGCCGGGCGCCCGGTAGTACAGCGGGCGGACACCCCCGGACGCCTTGGTGATCATGCGTTCGGCGTCCAGGATCTGCTGTGACTGGTAGGCCTTGGACTTACGGTCCATGGTGACGTCGTGCGAGACGGTGTGGTCGCAGAGCCGGTGTCCGGCTGCCACCACCGCCTTGACCAGGTCCGGATGGGCGCGGGCCTGCGTGCCCACCATGCAGAACGTGGCCTTCACACCGTTGTCGCGCAGCACCCGCAGCACCTCGGGGGTCCAGGCGGGGTCCGGTCCGTCGTCGATGGTGATGTTGACGCCACGGGCACCCGCGTTTGAGGCGTGCACGATGCCCGCCGGGACGGGCGCCGCCTTGCGGCCCTGCGACTGGGCGGGAGGCGCCGAGACGCCCTGGGCGGGTCGCTCCTCGCCGGAACCGACCTGCGCGTTCCAGAACGAGCTCAGGCCGGCCACCGCGGTCACCCCGAGCGCCGCCGCCAGTACTTTGGCGTACCAACCCCGCCCGCCACTTCGCACCATGTCTTCTGTTCCTTCGCCGTCGCCGTGGAGCCCGTGCATACGGCAAGAGGGCTGAAGGCGGCCGGCGGATCCGTCTGTTACGGATCACGGACAATCCTGCTGCCCGGCGGTGTCCGGGCGGCCCGCCCGGCACGCTCGCGCCGGGCCCGCGGACGCCCTCTCGATCCAGGTGCGGACGACCGAAGCGGTGGTATCGGCGTGTTCCTGCATCATCGTCAGCTGGCCGCCGGGGACGTCCAGGACGTCGTGCGCCGACGGCCAGGACGTACGCCAGTCACAGCCGTCCAGGGAGGCGGCCATCGCGCAGGTGGGGCGCGACGCCCGGACGAGGAGCGTCGGTGCGGTGACCGGCTCGCGTGCCAGCCGAGGAAGATGCGGTTGCAGGCCCCCGTCGCCGCCGGCGCGCTGTCGTCGTCCCCGCTGAAGAGGGGCCGCCCCGAGTCCTGGGGCGGGGGAACGGCCAGGGACAGCAGCCAGTCCTCGCCGTGGTTGTCCGGCGTGATGTGGTAGGTGTCCAGCAGGACGACTCCCACCGGTGCCCGGCCCATCCTCTCCAGGTGGTGGGCCACGAGGTGTGCCACGTTGCCGCCCGCGGACCGGCCCACGAGCACCAGGGGGCCGTCGCCGACGTGAGCCAGGACGTTCTCCGCCTGCGTGCGCGCCAGGGCGGCCAGGTCCTGTGGCACGGCCGCCCCGGTGCCGATCCCGGGGTGCGGGAACTCCAGGACGTCCAGGCCGTCGTGGAAGGCGCGGTGGAAGCGGGGGAAGTCTCCGCCGCCCGACGCGAGGGAGGGGTGGTAGGCCAGGAAGTAGGCGACCGTCGGCCGTCCCGGGCCGGACCGGCCGTGGGAGCGGCGGATCGGGGGCAGCGCGTGCTCGCCGCCCTGGACGGCGGTGAAGGTGGGCAGCGCCCAGGACGCGGTGACGAGCAGGTGCATCGCCGCCACCGGCTGTCCGGCGGCACTGACGCTCCGGAACAGCGAGGAGAGGGTGTACGCGGGCCGCTCGGCCTCGGTGACCGCCGTGGTGACCGGGGTGCCGGACAACTTGCCGAGAA
>NZ_JBEXSH010000625.1:0-5493 GCF_040613555.1 Streptomyces sp. NPDC006265 | reverse complement strand
CATCCACCTGCCCGGCGCCCACAACCGTCCCCTCGGCCACCTGCGCACCGCCGTGCCTGCCCGCAAGAAGGCCGCCGTCCGGCCGCCGCCGCCGACCTCGCGCACCCCGCCGTGCCACGCCCCCGGGGGTGCTGACCCTGGCGGCCCTCCTCGTCGTCGCGTCCCTGGTCGCGGGCTACCTGGTTCTGACCCGCTCGGACACCACCACCCCGACGGCCTCCTCCGGGGCCCGCAAAGAGGCCTCCGCGAAACCGGACCCGGAGCCCCGGTGGGACGGCCGCACGAAGGTCCTCGGCGACGGCTCCACCTCCTACACCGGCCCGCCGAAAGGCCAGTTGAAGCCGGTGCCGCTCAAACCGGGTGAGAAGCCGCCCCAGTTCGTGGTCTTCTCCTGGGACGGCGCGCTGCAGGGCGACGACGGACTCTTCTCGCACTACCGGGAGCTGGCCGAGGAGTACGACGCCCACATGACCTTCTTCCTCACCGGCATCTACCTGCTGCCCAAGGCCAGGAAGGAGCTCTACTCCCCGCCCCAGCACGCCAAGGGCTCGGCCGCGATCAGCTTCGCCACCGACGAGCACATCCGCACCACGCTGGAGCAACTCGGCAAGGCGTGGCAGGACGGCAACGAGATCGGCACCCACTTCAACGGCCACTTCTGCGGCAAGAAGGGCGGCGGCGACTGGAGCGTCGAGGAGTGGAAGAGCGAGATCGACCAGTTCTACGCGTTCACCGAGAAGTGGAAGACCAACACCGGCTTCCAGGACGTCGACCCGCTGCCGTTCGACATCAGAAAGGAGGTCACCGGCGGCCGGGCGCCCTGCCTGGAGGGCCAGAAGAACCTGCTGAAGGCCGCCGAGGACTACAAGTGGCGCTACGACGCCAGCTCCGCGGGCGACTTCCAGATATGGCCGCGCAAGAAGAACGGCATGTGGGACTTCCCGCTGCAGATGCTTCCGTACGACGGCGGCAAGTACCAGGGCCTCTCGATGGACTTCAACTTCCTCTACAACCAGTCCGACGGCGAGACCGAGGGCGACCCGGCGAAGTACCCCGAGTGGGAACAGCAGACCGTCGCCTCCTACATGTCCGGCTTCAACCGCGTGTACTACGGCAGCCGGGCCCCGCTGTTCATCGGCAACCACTTCGAGGACTGGAACGGCGGCATCTATATGCGGGCCGTCGACCAGGTCATCAAGGACATGTGCACCAAGAAGGACGTCAAGTGCGTGTCCTTCAGGGAGCTGACCGACTGGCTCGACGTGCAGAAGCCCGGGACCCTCCAGCGGCTGCGCGGCCTGGACCCGGCGCAGTCGCCCGACTGGTCGACGGTCGTGAAGTAATCACGCCAAAGTAACGGCCGCAACACCCTTCACAGCAGCCACACACTCCATGCAAGGATCTCGTACCCCGGCAACCCTTTGGCCGGGGCAAGAGGGGAAACACCAGTGAAATCACGGAAATTGAGCGGGACGCGCCGCCGCGTCACGATAATCGGGGCCGCGGCGACCTCGGTCGTCGCCGGAGTCGCCCTGCTGCCCAACTGGAGCGCGGGCGCGGCGGTCGTCGACGATCCGACGGTGGACGCGCGGACCAAGGCCACCTTCCAGCGGCTGGCGGACGCGGTCTTCACCGACCGCACCAACGCCCTGGTCGACGGCGGGCGGGCCGGCGCGGACAAGCCGCTGACCGACGGCTTCTCCGGGGATGTCGCGCTGTCCTCCGGCACGGCCCGCACCGAGGACGCCACCCGGTCCGAACTGGGGCAGCGCAAGAAGAGGCTGGCGAAGGCCGGCGAGACGTACGGCAAGGCCAGCACCACCGTCACCCTGAACGCCACGCGGGTGACGGGCCGTACGGCCAAGGCGGACGTCACCGAGACCACGACCCTGACCTACGCCCGGGCCCGCGGCAACGCGCCGAAGACCACCGGATTCCAGGCCCGGCACGAGCTGACCTTCAAGGCCGACCGGCAGGGCGACTGGCGGCTGACCGGCATCCGCGACACCGAGCAGGGCGGTCTCGCGGTGAACACGCTCTCCAAGCCGGCCGCCGTCAAGGCGACCACCGCCGCGGACAACACCACGCCGAACGCCCCGCGCGCGGCGATCACCCGCAACCCGGCCGCCGCCCCGAAGACCGCCACGACGTACGACTACAAGGCCATGGCGGCCTACGCCGAGAAGCACTGGAACGTCTACAACAAGGACTACCCGGACTTCAGCGGTCACGGCGCCGGCGGCGACTGCACCAACTTCGTCAGCCAGTCCCTGAAGGCGGGCGGCTGGAAGCACGCCCCCGGTTACGTGTACGACTACACCAAGTGGTTCGGCAACGCCGACATCCAGTCCGACTCCTTCGTCGGCGTCAACGAGTGGTCCTGGTTCGCCCAGAACTCCAAGCGGACCACGCCGCTCGCCAACGTCTTCCAGCTCGAGGTCGGCGACGTCCTCCAGATGGACTTCGACCGGGACGGGTCCAAGGACCACACGATGATCGTCACGTACAAGAGCCGCGGTGTGCCGTACGTGACCTACCACTCCAACAACACCCTCCGCAGGTCGGTGGCGAGCCTCGTCGCGTCGTACCCGAACGCGTACTACTACGCCTACCGCACCTGAGACCGGGCGGGGGCCGGGCTCAGTGCCCGGCCCCTCGCTCCTCGCGGATCCCGGAGACCACGTGGGCCACCGCCCGGCGGACCGCTTCCGTCTCCGTGAGGAAGTGCCAGTAGTCGGGGTGGCGCCCCTCCAGGGTGGCGACGGCGCGGTCCAGGCGGGCCACGGCGTCGTCCAGGGGGCGGGCGTGGCGCGGGTCGGGGGTGTTGCGGCCGGCCATGGCGAGGCGCTGGGCGTCGCGGATGGCGAAGCGGGTGCGGTCGATCTCCTGCTGGGGGTCCTTCTGTACGGCGTTCAGCCGGTGCAGGCGGTCACCGGCGGCCGAGACGGCCTCGTCGGTGCTGTTCAGCAGGGCCCGCACGGTCGACAGCAGGGCCGTGGCGTCGGCCCAGCGCTGTGCGCCGCGGGCGGTGTGGGCCTCGGCCAGTTTCGCCTCGGCCTGGCGGACGTTCTCGGCGGCGGCGTCGGGGACGTGCTGCAGGTCCTGCCAGCAGGCCGCGGTAAAGCGGCGGCGCAGTTCGCTCAGGGTCGGTTCGACCTGCTCGGAGCGGGTGGTGAGGGCCTGGGCGCGGGTGCGCAGGGAGACGAGACGGTGGTCGATCTCGGCGGCGCGGTCCGGCAGCCGCTCGGCCTCCACGCGGACCGCCTCCGCCTCGCGGGTGACCCGCTCGGCCCGCTCCAGGGTCTGCGGGACGCCGTGCTGTCCGGCGCCCTGGTTCAGCTTGGTGAGCTCCGGGGCGAGCACGGCGAGCCGGGCGGCGAGGTCGTCCGCCGTCAGACCGGACGCCCGGACGGAGTCGAGGGCGTTGGAGGCGGCGAGCAAGGCCTGGCGGGCCCGCTCGACCGCGGGGGCCAGACGGGCCAGCTGCGTCTCGGCCTTGCCGAGGAGGGGGCCGAGGCCGTCGGTGAACCGGTCGAGCTCCTGCTTGACCCGGCCGAGTTCCTCCTTGGCTGCGGTCAGCTCGCTGCGGGCGCGGGAGGCTGCGGAGGCCTCCAGGTCGTCGCGGTCGAGGTCGTGGGCGTCGACGGCGTTGATGTAGCGGTGGCTGGCCTCGTCGATGCGGTTGCCGAGGGCGTCGAAGTCGGCGACGGCGCGCCGCGCGGCGGGGGAGTCGTCGACGGCGGTGATCGTCTCGATCGAGATGCGCAGGTCGCGCTGGGCGGTGTCGAGCTCGTAGAAGGCCGCGGCGGCGGCGTCCTTCGCCGCCTGTGCCTCGGCCCGCTGGTTCTCGGCCCGGCCGCCGAACCAGCGCCTGGTGCCCCCGCCCGCGAAGGCGGCGGGCAGGGCCAGCGCGGCCAGCAGCGGAAGCCCGACCACGGTGAGCGTGTCACGGAGCGGGCCGGGGGTGCGGGGGATGCGGCGGCGCGCACGATGTGCGCGCGGCACCGACGGCGAGTCCGGCTGTCCTGGTGTCGCCGTCACATCCCTCTCCCGTGCTGTGGTCCACCCTGCCCGGTGTCATTCTCCCACCGGTTAAGGACGAACACACGGGGCGGTCAGTTCGCTGTTCGGACCGTCACTTTGCCGTCGCCGGTGTGGGCGGACACCACATGGGCGCTGGTTTCGTCGCGGGGCACGGACACATCGACGCCACCGTCACCGGTCTCGGTGGTCACGCGGTAGGTGGCCCGGGGCACCGCGATGGTCACAGAGCCGTCGCCGCTGCGGGACTCGACGCGGTCCGGTACGACGCCGAGTTCGAGACGGACGGAGCCGTCGCCGGTGTGGGTGCGGACGTCGCGGGAGGAGACGTCCGCCCGGATGGAACCGTCGCCGGTGCGCAGCTCCAGGGGGCCGGTGGTGTCGGTGACGCGGACGGAGCCGTCGCCCGTGCGGATGCTGAGGGAGTCCCGGAAGCCCCGGGCGCGGACGCTGCCGTCGCCGTCCTCGACCTTCACGGTGATGCCGCGGGGCACCTCGATGCGGTGCTTGGCCGAGCAGTCGGCGACGATGCCGGAGCACTTCAGGCGCAGCACCAGGCGGTCGTCCCGCATGTCCCAGGTGACCTCGGGTTCATTGCCGACGACGACCGACCCCTTGAACCACCGGGTGACCCCGACCTTGCCCGCGCGGTTGCCGTCGGCGGCGATGATCTCCAGGGCGGAGTCGTCGGAGTCGACGGTGAGGGTGCGGCCCTGGAGGCCGAAGGACCGGTGGTCGGGGTCCGTGTCGTCCCCGGCGGACGCGCCGCAGGCGCTGAGCCCGGCGACGAGCACCACGACGGCACCGGCGAGGGCGACGGTGCGGGCGGTGGCGGTGCGTGTGGTCATGACGATCTCCCCCTGGACGGACGACGGGCGCTCTGGGGCGCTCTACGACCGTATGGATCGGGGGCCCGCCGGGGGATCCGGGCCACTCCCGGATCAGGGGTGGGGTTAACCCCAGCCGCGGGACCCGCCACGGCCCCGCGAAACGGGTTTGCGGGACCGTGCCCCGGGCCATGTAGGCTGTCGACTCGTCCTGGGCGCGCGGCCCGGGAGCCGGGTGCGTAGCTCAGGGGTAGAGCGCCTGCCTTACAAGCAGGATGTCGGCGGTTCGAAACCGTCCGCGCCCACGTGGATAAGTAGCAGGTCAGAGGCCCCTCAGGATCTTCCTGGGGGGCCTTCCCTGTGATCGAAGTCCACATAGAATCCACAACCCCAAGCGATCATGTTTCCTCGTCACCCATTCGGGGGACTTGATCAACGGGGCGTGAGGCTTACGCTTCCCAGACAGGACGAGGACGGCGCGGCTCCCCACCGCGCGCCAGACACAGGCTCGTCGTCACCTGCGGGATCCGGCCTGGGGAGGATCGGCCCGCAGGTCGTGCATGACGCGCTGGCCGACGGTCGTGGAGATCAGGGTCTGCAGGACTCCGAAGACGCTGGTGAGGAC
>NZ_JBEXSH010000624.1:0-5499 GCF_040613555.1 Streptomyces sp. NPDC006265 | reverse complement strand
GGCGTCGCGGCGGGCAACTGGAGGAGTCCGGCCAGCAGCGGCGCGCCGGTGAGCAGTGCCCCGGTGCGCCGCAGCCAGCGGCGGGCAGGTGAGGCACTGGTCCCCTGGAAGTCTGCCGCCTCGGCCACGCGTTCGTCCGTCCCTCGTCGTCGTCAGTGGTCCTCGGAATGTGCGTCCACGCATGGTAACGATGTGCGCTGAGGGGAAGTGCCGCGGTCCGCTTCACAAGATCGCCGGCCCAGCGCCGTGCTGCCTGGTATATGACTCTATGGGCGTGAGTGGTTCCATACGGCCCAGGGGCAGCGCTTGTACGCCTATGACGGACGTGTCCCCATGCATCTGCGTGCGGAAATGGGAGGAGCTCGAGGTGGCCCGGGCCACGTACCCTCTTCTTTTGTGCCGAACGCCAACGAAGAAACGTCCAGTGCCCTGAGCCAGGTGCAGCACCGCGCGGTGAGTGAACTGTTGCGGGTCGCTCCTGTCGCCGACGACCTCGCCCGCCGCTTCCAGGAGGCCGGGTTCTCCCTCGCCCTCGTCGGCGGCTCGGTGCGGGACGCGTTGCTGGGCCGGCTCGGCAACGACCTGGACTTCACGACCGACGCCCGCCCCGAGGACGTCCTCAAGATCGTGCGCCCGTGGGCGGACGCCGTGTGGGAGGTCGGAATCGCCTTCGGCACGGTCGGCGCCCACAAAGGCGGCTACCAGATCGAGGTGACCACCTACCGCTCCGAGGCCTACGACCGCACCTCGCGCAAGCCCGAGGTGTCGTACGGGGACTCCATCGAGGAGGATCTCGTCCGCCGTGACTTCACGGTGAACGCGATGGCGGTGGCCCTGCCGGAGAAGGAGTTCGTCGACCCGCACGGAGGGCTCGAGGACCTTGCGGCGCGTGTGCTGCGTACTCCCGGCACCCCGGAGGAGTCGTTCTCGGACGACCCCTTGCGGATGATGAGGGCTGCGCGTTTCGCCGCTCAGCTCGGTTTCGAGGTCGCCCCCGAGGTCGTCACGGCGATGACGGAGATGGCCGGACGTATCGAGATCGTCTCGTCGGAACGGGTGCGGGACGAGCTGAACAAGTTGATCCTCTCCCTGCAGCCGCGCACGGGCTTGACGCTGCTCGTGGAGACGGGCCTCGCCGAACGCGTGGTGCCCGAGCTGCCGGCCCTGCGCCTGGAGCGTGATGAGCACCACCGTCACAAGGACGTCTACGACCACTCGCTGATCGTCCTGGAGCAGGCGATGGCGCTGGAGGAGGACGGTCCCGACCTCACCCTCCGCCTGGCTGCTCTCCTGCACGACATCGGCAAGCCGCGCACGCGCCGATTCGAGAAGGACGGCCGGGTCTCGTTCCACCATCACGAGGTGGTCGGGGCGAAGATGACCAAGAAGCGCATGACGGCGCTGAAGTATTCCAACGAGCTGGTGAAGGACGTCTCACGTCTGGTCGAACTCCACCTGCGCTTCCACGGCTACGGCACCGGTGAGTGGACGGACTCGGCGGTCCGCCGCTATGTCCGTGACGCCGGTCCGCTCCTGGACCGCCTCCACAAGCTGACCCGCTCGGACTGCACGACGCGCAACAAGCGCAAGGCCGCGGCTCTGTCGCGTGCCTACGACGGGCTGGAAGAGCGGATCGCCAAGCTGCAGGAGCAGGAGGAGCTCGACTCGATCCGTCCGGACCTCGACGGCAATCAGATCATGGAGATCCTCGGCGTGGGTCCCGGCCCGGCCGTCGGCCGCGCCTACCAGCACATGCTGGAGACGCGCCTGGAGAACGGGCCGATGGAGCATGACGCCGCAGTGGCCGCGCTCAAGGAGTGGTGGGCCGAGCAGGAGAGCTGAGGCTGTGAAATGGGGTCATGTTTCACGTGAAACATGACCCCATTGCGGCCAGGCGGCCTGCCGGAGACAGACCGAGGGGCGGTGTTTCACGTGAAACACCGCCCCTCGTCACGTCTGCCTACTTCTTGTAGTCCTTCAGGCAGAGCAAGAAGTCCTTGCCGTCACCGCTCTCGGTGTACGTGTACTGGAAGTCCTTGGCCTCGGCCTCGCACTTGCTGGAAGCCAGCGTCTGCGTGAGGTACGAGCCCTCAATCTTGGCCAGCACCTTGTACTGGGCCTTCGCGTCACTGCACTCGACGACCTCGAGGTCCGGGTTGTTGTCGCTGGCGCTGCCGCGGTGCATGCAGTCGCCGACTGCCGCCGTGTTGGCGTCGTCCCGGCTGGTCACGTAGCCGACGATGGCTATGGTCGCCACGGCAATGACGACGACGATGTTCTTGATCGTCTTGAAGCTGAGCTTGCGGCCGGACGGCTGCGGGGGGACCGGAGCGTACGGAGCGGCGCCCTGGGGCGGGAAGCCGGGCTGTCCGGGCTGCTGGGGGTAACCGCCCTGGGGCGGAACCGGAGTCTGGGGTGCAGTCGCGGGCTGGCCCTGCGCGAATGGATTGCCCTGGGGCGGCGGAGTAGTCACTTGGGGGTCCCCCTAGAACATGGTGAGTGACGCGAACATGTCGCGAGATAAGACCCACGTAAGGTAGCGGTCCGCACTGACAACGCAGTAGCCAGAAGTGGCTCTGTGTCATTGATGTGACACTTACTGGCGGCCAAAACGGGCCATAGTTGTAGCTACTGTCGCGTAGATGACGGCGATCGTGATCACCAGCGGGACGGACCGGCCGTCCGGCGGCAGCATCACGGCGGCCACGGCGGCCGCGCCGACGAAGGAAACGTTGAAGAGGACGTCGTAAACCGAGAAGATCCGGCCACGAAAGCCGTCCTCGACGGAGGACTGGACGATGGTGTCCGTGGCGATCTTCGCGCCCTGGGTGGTCAGCCCCAGGACGAAGGCCGCGGCCAGCAGCGGAGCGGTGGCGAACGGCAGTCCGAGCGCGGGCTCCAGCAGCGCCGCGGCTCCCGCGCACACGACGATCCAGCGGCCCGGCCCGAGCCGCCCCGCGCTCCACGGGGTCACCACGGCAGCCGCGAAGAACCCGGCGCCGGAGAAGCCCAACGCCAATCCCAGCAGGGCGAGTCCGTCGTCCGCGGTCGAGGTGAGCGCGTACCGGCACAGCATCAGCAGCATGACCAACAGGGCGCCGTAGCAGAACCGCATCAGCGACATCGCCGTGAGCGCCCAGGCGGCCTCCCGGCGCTGCGGCGCGGCGAGGTGACGCACACCCGCCGCCAGGTCGCGGACGGTGCCCGTGAGAGCCGTTCCGATCTCCTCGCGTGGCAAGGGCCGGTCAGGGCCGAGGAGTTCCCGCGCCATGCTCAGCGATGCGAGCGCGGCGCACAGATACAGCCCGGCTCCCACGAGCACCACCGCGGCGTCCGAGTCCGCCACCGCCAGGCGCACGACGAAGGCGAGTCCGCCGCCCGCGGTCGCGGCCAGCGTCCCGGCCGTCGGGGAGAGGGAGTTGGCGATGACCAGGCGGTCGGCGTCGACCACGCGCGGCAGGGCGGCGGAAAGGCCCGACAGGACGAAGCGGTTGACGGCGGTGACGCACAAGGCCGAGACGTAGAAGAGCCAGTCCGGTGCCGGACTGAGGACCAGCAGGGCCGTCGCGAAGGCCAGCAGGGCACGCAACAGGCTGCCGAACAGCAGGACCTGGCGGCGCCTCCATCGGTCCAGCAGGACACCGGCGAAGGGGCCGACGAGGGAGTACGGGAGCAGGAGCACGGCCATCGCGGAGGCGACACCGGCCGCCGAGGTCTCCTTCTCCGGCGAGAAGACCACGTACGCGGCGAGCGCGACCTGGTAGACGCCGTCGGCACCCTGGGACAGCAGACGTACGGCGAGCAGGCGCCGGAAACCCTGGAAGCGCAACAGGACGCGCAGGTCACGGACGACGGCCATGGGGCCCAGCCTCACATACGGGGAGGGTCCCCGGTCGTACGACCCGGGGACCCTCACAGCTCTGGCAGGAGCGACTGGTTGCGGCGCGTCAGCGCTCGACCTCACCCTTGATGAACTTCTCGACGTTCTCGCGGGCCTCGTCGTCGAAGTACTGCACGGGCGGGGACTTCATGAAGTAGCTCGACGCGGTGAGGAGAGTGCAGGTTCCGAGTGTGATCAGCGGCCGCGCGGGCCGGGAGGCGAGAGCCGGGAGATCGAGTCCGAGGGACGGCAGGGTGATGCCGTGTGCGGCGAGCGCGGCTCGCAACTCCTCGACGCAGGAGTCGGCTTCGACGGGGCTGTGCACGGGGTTCACACCTTCCAGTGCGCTGAGTGACGGACTTCTCACGCTGTGGCGCCGGCCGCCGTAGCGTGACAGCCCTTCGCTCTCCCGCTCCTGAACTGCGGCTGCGTGGTGAAGGGGCTGGTAGCGGGCGGTATCGGCACACCAAGGACGGTGAACAATGGGTCAGCGCAAGGACATCGACGGTTCGACGGGCGTCCCGACCTTCTACGGCAGTGAGTTGCGCTGGAAGCGGGAGAGGGCGGGCCTGACGCTCCAACAGTTGGTCGAGGGCAGCTTCTACGGGCCGAGCCACCTCAGCGAGATCGAGCGGGGGACGCGCCGGATGCCGGCGGAGCTCGCCGAGCACGTGGACAGGGTGCTGGGCACGGACGGCTTCTTCCTGCGGCGCTGCGAGGACGTGCGACGGGCGAAACGGCGGGAGCACGCGAGCTACTTCGAGCGGGTGCTGGAGGCGGAACGGCACGCCAAGTCCATCGAGGAGTGGTGTCCGACCTTGATCCCCGGCTTGCTGCAGACGGACGTCTATGCCCGGGCGCTCGTTCAAGCAGCCATGCCGCTGGCTCAGGAGGAGGAGGTAGAGGGATGGCGTCCCGTCAAGTGGTGTAGCCGATCAAGGCGCCGCAATCCGCAGGTCAGGAGCATTGGCCCCGCCGGATCAGAGGTTCAACTCGCCTCAGCAGGGCGCCTCGTGGACTGCCGCCTCCGCAGAGATCGTCAGGGGCCTCGTACCGGTACGCGTAACGCTTGATCCCCTACACCACGATGCGGGACACGACCGGTAGAGGAGAAGGTCAGCGCCCGACTGGCACGGGCGCGCCTGTTCGAGGACAACCACAAGACGCCCATGCACACCCCAGCCGAGCGCCTGTGTCCAGGGCCTCACCGGGTCGCCGTCCCCGATGGCCAGCCACCACACTCCGTCGTCGCGGATGAGGTCGGGTGTCTGACTGCTGTTGTTCCCGTAGCGGAGTTCGCAGTTGCTGGAGGCGAAGGGTGTCGACACCCGTCATGCCAGACCCGCCTGCTACAGCGGCGCCGGTTTCGACCCGGAATTTGCGGGCGGCCGAGAGCCGGGGTGAGGTGGTCCTCGTCGACCTGCAACGGCTGTACCACGGTTCCTGACGTCCCGGCATGCCGTGCGGGTCCAGGGAAGGCCGTCCGCGGGGGATGTGTGGCGCCCGGTCCGCGCGTCGCTGCGGGTGCTCCAGTGGTCGAGCGTGTACGTGTGCTGCTGCATGGTTCCTTCCCCACGCGCCGCTCGGCGCGGATGTGCCATGGCCGGCATCAGTCGAAC
>NZ_JBEXSH010000623.1:0-5505 GCF_040613555.1 Streptomyces sp. NPDC006265 | reverse complement strand
GCGGGTACCGGCACCCCGTTGGAGTGAACCGGATCACACCCGGTCGATCAGCTGTCGAATCCCAGCCCCAAGCGGTCCATCGTGCGCAGCCACAGGTTGCGGCGGCCGCCCTGGGCGTCCGCGCGGGCCAGTGACCACTTGGTGAGGGCGATGCCCGTCCAGGCGAAGGGCTCGGGCGGGAAGGGCAGGGGCTTCTTGCGGACCATTTCCAGTTCCGTGCGTTCCGTGCGTTCACCGGACAGCAGGTCCAGCATGACCTCGGCGCCGAAGCGGGAGGCACCGACCCCGAGGCCGGTGTACCCGGCCGCGTAGGCCACCTTGCTCTGGTGGGCGGTGCCGAAGAACGCCGAGAAGCGGGAGCAGGTGTCGATCGCGCCGCCCCAGGCGTGGCTGAAGCGGACGCCCTCCAGCTGCGGGAAGCAGGTGAAGAAGTGCCCGGCGAGCTTGGCGTAGGTCTCGGGGCGGTCGTCGTACTCGGCGCGGACGCGGCCCCCGTAGGGGTAGATCGCGTCGTAGCCGCCCCAGAGGATCCGGTGGTCGGCGGACAGGCGGAAATAGTGGAACTGGTTGGCGCTGTCGCCGAGGCCCTGGCGGTTCTTCCAACCGATCGAGTCGAGCTGCGCGGGGGTGAGCGGCTCGGTCATCAGGGCGTAGTCGTAGACCGGGACGGTGTACGAGCGGACACGTCTGACCAGGTTCGGGAAGACGTTGGTGCCGAGGGCGACCCGGCGGGCGCGGATCCGGCCGTAGGGGGTGCGTATGGCCATGCCGGGGCCGTGCGGCTTCAGGGTGAGGGCGGGCGTGTTCTCGTGGACGCGCACACCCAGCTCCACGCACGCCCGCTTCAAGCCCCAGGCGAGCTTCGCCGGGTTCAGCATGGCGACGCCCCTGCGGTCCCACAGGCCCGCCTGGAAGGTGGGTGAGTCGACCTGCTCCCGTACGGCGTCGGCGTCCAGGAACTCGACGCCGTCGGCCAGACCCCGGCGGGAGGTCTCCTCGTGCCACGCGCGCAGTTCACGTGCCTGGTAGGGCTCGGTGGCGACGTCGATCTCGCCGGTGCGCTCGAAGTCGCAGTCGATGGAGTGCCGGGCGAGGGCCTCCTCGATCTCGTCGAGGTTGCGGTCGCCCATCCGCTGGAGCGTGTGGATCTCGTCGGGCCACCGGGCGAGGCCGTTGGGCAGGCCGTGGGTGAGGGAGGCGGCGCAGAATCCGCCGTTGCGGCCGGAGGCGGCCCAGCCCACCTCGCGGCCCTCCACCAGCACCACGTCCCGCTGCGGGTCGCGCTCCTTGGCGATCAGCGCCGTCCACAGGCCGCTGTAGCCGCCCCCGACGACCAGCAGGTCGCAGGTCTCGGAGGTGGTCAGGGCGGGTTCGGGACGGGGCCGGCCGGGGTCGTCCAGCCAGTACGGGACCGGCTGGACGTCGGAAAGCGAACGGGTCCACTGATTCATGGCGCTCGGGGCCATGATTTCAACTCCCTACGGTTATGCCTTCTGCCTGTTGCGGCGGTTTCCGACAACCATGGAAACCAGGACGAACAGCACGGCGACGACGAACATGGTCGTGCCGATGACATTGATCTGAACCGGCGTTCCGCGCTGCGCCGAGCCCCAGACGAACATGGGGAAGGTGACGGTCGAGCCGGCGTTGAAATTGGTGATGATGAAATCGTCGAAGGACAGCGCGAAGGCGAGAAGTGCGCCCGCCGCGATGCCCGGTGCGGCGATCGGCAGGGTCACCCGGAGGAAGGTCTGGAACGGGCCCGCGTACAGGTCCCGGGCGGCCTCCTCCAGTTTTGGATCCATCGACATCACGCGTGCCTTGACGGCCGTGACCACGAAACTCAGGCAGAACATGATGTGCGCGATGAGGATCGTCCAGAAGCCCAGCTGGGCGCCCATGTTGAGGAACAGGGTGAGCAGCGAGGCGGCCATGACGACCTCGGGCATCGCCATCGGCAGGAAGATCAGCGAGTTCACGGCACCGCGGGCGCGGAACCGGTAGCGGACCAGGGCGAAGGCGATCAGGGTGCCGAGGAGGGTGGCGCCGAGGGTCGCCCAGACCGCGATCTGGAGGCTGAGGGACAGCGACCCGCACAGCCCGGAGACCCCGCAGGGGTCCTTCCAGGCGTCCAGGGAGAACTGCTGCCATGCGTAGTTGAAGCGCCCCTTCGGCTTGTTGAAGGAGAACACCGTCACGACGACGTTCGGCAGGAGGAGATAGCCGAGGGTCAGCAGTCCCGCCAGAACCACGAGATTTCTCTTGAGCCAGTTGACGAAGGGCATTTAGACCAGATCCTCCGTCCCGGACCTGCGGATGTAGAGGGTGACCATGAGCAGAATGGCCGCCATGAGGATGAAGGAGAGCGCCGCGGCCGTCGGATAGTCGAGGACTCTCAGGAACTGCGTCTGGATGACGTTTCCGACCATGCGGGTGTCGGTGGAGCCGAGCAGATCGGCGTTCACGTAGTCACCGGCCGCCGGAATGAAGGTCAGCAGCGTGCCGGAGACGACACCCGGCATCGACAGTGGGAAGGTGACCTTGCGGAACGTCGTCGAGGGCCGGGCGTACAGATCCCCCGCCGCCTCGTGCAGTCGTCCGTCGATGCGCTCCAGCGAGGTGTAGAGCGGCAGGATCATGAACGGCAGGAAGTTGTACGTCAGACCGCAGACCACGGCCAGCGGAGTGGCCAGGACGCGGTCGCCGGCGGTCATGCCGAGCCAGCTGGTGACGTCCAGGACGTGCAGCGTGTTGAGCGCGCCGACGACCGGGCCGCCGTCCGCGAGGATCGTCTTCCAGGCGAGGGTGCGGATGAGGAAGCTGGTGAAGAACGGCGCGATCACCAGGATCATGATCAGGTTGCGCCAGCGGCCGGCCCGGAAGGCGATCAGATACGCCAGCGGGTAGCCGAGCAGCAGGCAGAGGATCGTCGCCGTGCCCGCGTAGAGCACCGAGCGGACGAACTGCGGCCAGTAGGCGGAGAGCGCGTCCCAGTACGTGGCGAAGTGCCAAGTGACCTTGTAGCCCTGCTCCAGCGAGCCCGTCTGCACGGACGTGGAGGCCTGGTAGATCATCGGCAGCGCGAAGAAGACGACCAGCCACAGGATGCCTGGCAGCAGCAGCCAGTACGGCGTGAAGCGGCCCCGGCGCTTCGGCGGCTTCGACTCGGGCGCTTGCGGCGCGAGGGGCGGTGGCGCCTCGGTGAGTGTCGACATCAGGCCGCCTCTTCCACTCCGGCGTCGGCGTCCTGGGCGGCGTCCAGGCCGAAGGTGTGGGCCGGGTTCCAGTGCAGGACGACCTCGGCGCCGGGCACCAGGCGGGGGTCGCGGTCGATGTTCTGGGCGTAGACCTCGAAGTCGGAGCAGACCGGGCTGTCGACGACGTACTGCGTGGAGACGCCGATGAAGCTGGAGTCGGCGATCCGGCCCGTGATGCGGTTGCGGCCCTCGGGTATCTCGCCGGCGTCGTCCGCGTGGGTGAGCGAGATCTTCTCCGGGCGCACGCCGACCAGCACCCTGCCGCCGGTGCCCGCGGGCGCGGAACATCGCGCCTGAGGCAGGACGAGCTTGCCGCCGCCGGCCTTCAGCACGATCTCCTCGCCGCTCTTGGAGTCGACCTCGGCCTCGATGAAGTTGGAGGTGCCGAGGAAGTTCGCGACGAACGTGGTGCGCGGGTTCTCGTAGAGCTCGGTGGGTGCGCCCAGCTGCTCGACGCGGCCCGCGTTCATCACGGCGACCGTGTCGGCCATGGTCATGGCCTCCTC
The DNA here is from genome assembly GCF_040613555.1 of Streptomyces sp. NPDC006265. Classification (NCBI taxonomy): domain Bacteria; kingdom Bacillati; phylum Actinomycetota; class Actinomycetes; order Kitasatosporales; family Streptomycetaceae; genus Streptomyces; species Streptomyces sp. NPDC006265. Next base: position 1,742 of record NZ_JBEXSH010000623.1, on the reverse strand, counting down.
CTGGTCATGGGTGACGTGGATGAAGGTGATGCCGACCTCGGTCTGGATGCGCTTGAGCTCCAGCTGCATCTGGCGGCGCAGCTTCAGGTCGAGGGCGCCGAGCGGCTCGTCGAGCAGGAGCACCTTGGGGTGGTTGATCAGCGCGCGGGCGACGGCGACCCGCTGCTGCTGGCCGCCGGAGAGCTGATGCGGCTTCTTGCGGGCCTGCTCTCCGAGCTGCACGAGCTCCAGCATCTCCTCGACCTGCTTCTTCACCGACTTCCATCCGCGCCGGCGCAGGCCGAACGCGACGTTCTCGAAGATGTCGAGGTGCGGGAAGAGGGCGTAGGACTGGAAGACCGTGTTCACCGGCCGCTTGTACGGCGGGAGGGCGGTCACGTCCTGGTCGCCCAGCTGCACGGTGCCGGCGGAAGGTTCCTCCAGGCCGGCGATCATTCGCAGGGTGGTGGTCTTGCCGCAGCCGGAGGCGCCGAGCAGGGCGAAGAAGGAGCCCTGCGGGACGGTCAGGTCGAGCGGGTGGACGGCGGTGAAGGCGCCGTAGGTCTTGGCGATGCCCGTGAGGCGGACGTCGCCGCTGGGGTCCGTCTTGTTCGTCATGGTGGTCACGCCCCCGTCAGCTTCGCGAACTTCGCTTCGAACTCGGTCTCTTCCTTCGAGCTCAGCGAGCGGAAGGCGTGGGACTTGGCGGCCATGGCCTTGTCGGGAATGATCAGCGGGTTGTTCGCCGCGTCCTCGTCGATCTTCGCGAGTTCGGCCTTCACGCCGTCGACGGGGCACACGTAGTTGATGTACGCGGCGAGTTCGGCGGCCGCCTTCGGCTCGTAGTAGAAGTCGATGAGCCGTTCGGCGTTGGTCTTGTGCCGGGCCTTGTTGGGGATCAGCAGGTTGTCGGTCGACGTCACATAGCCGCTGTCCGGGATGAGGAAGTCGATGTCGGGGCTGTCCGCCTTGAGCTGGACGACGTCACCGGCCCAGGCGACACAGGCCGCGAAGTCGCCGCTGGTCAGGTCCGAGGTGTAGTCGTTGCCGGTGAAGCGGCGGATCTGGCCCTTGTCGACGGCCTTCTGGAGGCGGGCGATGGCTGCGTCGTAGTCGTCGGCGGTGAAGTCGGCCGGGTCCTTGCCCATGTCGAGCAGCGTCATGCCGATGCTGTCGCGCATCTCCGACAGGAAGCCGACCCGGCCTTTGAGCCTGGGGTTGTCCAGCAGGTCGGATATCGACTTCACCTCGACGCCGTCGAGGGCCTTCTTGTTGTACGCGATGACGGTCGAGATGCCCTGCCAGACGTACGAGTAGGCGCGGCCCGGGTCCCAGTCGGGGCTGCGGAACTGGGCCGACAGGTTGGCGTAGGCGTGCGGCAGGTTGCTCGGGTCGAGCTTCTGCACCCAGCCGAGACGGATGAGGCGGGCGGCCAGCCAGTCGGTGAGGACGATCAGGTCGCGGCCGGTGTCCTGGCCCGCGGCGAGCTGCGGCTTGATCTTGCCGAAGAACTCGTTGTTGTCGTTGATGTCCTCGCTGTACTTGACCTTGATGCCGGTGCGCTTGGCGAACTGGTCCAGGGTCGGGTGGCGTTTGCCGCTGTCGTCGACGTCCATGTACTCGGTCCAGTTGGAGAAGTTCACCGTCTTCTCCTTGGCCGAGTGGTCCTCGGCCGAGACGCCGCCCTTCGACTGCCCGGCTGCCGGGATGCCGCAGGCGCTCAACGTCCCCAGTCCGCCGGCCGCGAGCGCCCCCCCCGCGGA
>NZ_JBEXSH010000622.1:0-5510 GCF_040613555.1 Streptomyces sp. NPDC006265 | reverse complement strand
GGCGCCGGAGCCGCTGCCGGGCCGGCGCGGACGGCGTCCGGCGAAGAGGGCCTCGAAGAGCAAGAAGATCCTGCTGTGGACCGGCGGCACGATGGCGTTCGTGCTGGTCGCCGGTGCGGGCGCCGCGTACTTCTACATAGAGCACCTGAACGACAACATCGCGTCCGTCTCCGACGACGGTGCGAGCACCGGTGGCTTCGAGAAGGACAAGGCCATCAACATCCTGCTGATCGGCACCGACAAGCGCACCGGCAAGGGCAACGGCAGCTACGGCGACGCGGGCAGTGTCGGGCACGCCGACACCACGATCCTGCTGCACGTCTCCAAGGACCGTTCGAACGCGACCGCGCTGAGCATCCCGCGCGATCTGATCACCGACGTGCCGGACTGCCCGACGACTCAGGAGGACGGCACACAGAAGATCATCCCCGGCACGCGGCAGGTCCGTTTCAACACGAGCCTCGGCCAGGACGGCCGTACGCCCAGCTGCACGATGCGGACCGTGACCGAGCTGACCGGAGTCAAGCCCGACAATTTCATGGTCGCCGACTTCAACGCGGTCAAGACGCTGACCAGCGCGGTGGGCGGGGTCGACGTCTGCCTGGGCAAGGACCTCGACGACCCGGACTCGCACCTCAAGCTGTCCAAGGGCACGCACACCATCGAGGGCGAGCAGGCCCTGGCGTTCGTGCGCACCCGGCACGCCGTCGGTTTCGGCGGAGACCTGAGCCGGATCGAGCTGCAGCAGCAGTTCCTGAGCTCGCTGATGCGCAAGCTGAAGTCCAACGACACCCTCACCAGCCCGTCGAAAATGCTCGACCTGGCCGAGGCGGGCACGAAGGCGCTGACCGTCGACTCCCAGCTGGACAGCATCGGCAAGCTGAAGGACCTCGGTCTGGAGCTGGGCAAACTCAACACCAAGAACCTGACGTTCACCACCGTTCCGGTCATCGACAACCCATCCGAGAAGGTGAAGGCCACGGTCGTGCTGAACGAGTCGACGGCCCCGCAGGTATTCGACATGATCAAGAACGATGTCTCCTTCACCGCCGTCAAGGAGCAGAAGAAGAAGGAGGCCGCAGCGGTCGCCGCCCGGCTGAAGGGCACCAAGGCCCCGGCCTCGGAGGTGCGGGTGCGGATTTTCAACGGCGGTGCCGTCGCCGGCAGCGCGCAGGAGACGCTGAGCTGGCTGCAGAACGAGCAGGGTGTGGCGAAGTCGGAGAACGCCGGCAACGCGCCCGCCTCGCTGACGAAGACCACCCTCGAGTACGCGCCGGACCAGGCCGACCAGGCCCGCCGTCTCGCCGACATCATGGGCCTGTCCGGGGCCGCGCTGAAGCCGGGCGAGAGCGTGACCAACTCCCAGGGCGTCCCCGCGATGACACTGACCCTCGGCAAGGACTTCGAGGGGGCGGGGGTCCCCCTCACCGCGCCTTCAAAGGCGCCGGAGGGCGTGCAGAAGTCCACCGCCGACAAGGTGAAGTGTGCCAAGTGACGTGAATTTCCTTCGCGTTCGCCGAACTTCCTTCAAACAAATGGGCGGGATTGCCCAGTTGTGAGAACGTGGAATTTGTCACCCACGTCGCTTGACGCCTAAGTGTGCGGATAGTGTGTGCGATCCAGTGCTCTCACCCATGAGCTCCGTCCTGGGGGCGTGCACTGCTTGACCAGCACCGTGCGTCTTCCGGGGGAGGGCGCCGCGTGGCCCGACGGAGGAATCAGGCGACCGTGGACGCGCAAGGCCGTGGGCGGGCGGATGACATCGACCCCGCAGACCAGTGGGTACTCAACCCGAACACCGGCGAATACGAACTGCGACTGGCCCCTTCCGCAGCGCAGTCGTCCGTTCCCGGGACGCGTGGTCCCGGCGGCCGTGGCACGGCCGGAAAGGGAGGCACGGCCGGTACCCGCCGGACCGCCCCCGCGCGGCGTTCCGGTGCGGCGGCACCCGACGCCGAGGCTCCTTCTCCGCGCAGACGCACCAGCGCCCCGGCCGAGGCGGCCGCGGGGCGCCGCGGGCGCCGTCCGGTGCAGAAGAAGGCGAAGGGCAAGAAGGTCCTGATCTGGACCGGCGGCACGCTGGCCTTCGTCCTGGTCACGGCGAGCGGGGCCGCGTACCTCTACTACGAGCACCTCAACAACAACATCACGTCCGTCTCCGACGACGGCGCCGGCACCGGCGGGTTCAGCAAGGACCGCGCGATCAACATCCTGCTGATCGGCACCGACAAGCGCACCGGCAAGGGCAACGAGGGCTACGGCGACAAGAACAGCGCCGGGCACGCGGACACCACGCTGGTGCTGCACGTCTCCAAGGACCGTTCGAACGCGACGGTGCTGAGCATCCCGCGCGACCTGATCACCGACATCCCGGACTGTCCGACGACGCAGGAGGACGGCTCGGAGAAGGTCATCCCGGGCAAGCAGCGCATCCGCTTCAACAACAGCCTGGGGCAGGAGGATCGGACGCCGAGCTGCACCATGCGCACGATCACCGAGCTCACCGGGCTGAAGATGGACCACTTCATGGTGGCCGACTTCAACGCGGTCAAGACGCTGACCAGCGCGGTGGGCGGGGTCGACGTCTGTCTGGCCAAGGACATCAAGGACCCCGACTCCAAGCTCGACCTGCCCAAGGGCGAGCACACGATCGAGGGCGAGGAGGCGCTGGCCTTCGTCCGTACCCGGCACTCCGTGGGCTTCGGCGGTGACCTGAGCCGGATCGAGCTGCAACAGCAGTTCCTGGGCTCGATGCTGCGCAAGCTGAAGTCCAACGACACCCTCACCAGCCCGGCCAAGATGGTCAAGCTGGCGGAGGCGGGCACCAAGGCGCTGACCGTCGACTCCCAGATCAGCACGATCAAGAAGCTGGCCGATCTCGGGGCCGAGCTGGGCAAGTTCGACACCAAGAACCTCACCTTCGCCACGGTGCCCGTCGACGACAACCCCGCGGAGAAGGTCAAGGCCACGGTGGTCCTGAGGGAACCCCAGGCCCAACAGCTCTTCGCGATGGTCCGGGACGACGTGTCGCTGACCGACGTGAAACAGCAGAAGAAGAAGGAGAAGGCCGCCGAGGCCGCCCGGCTGAAGGGCACCAAGGCCCCGGCCTCCGAGGTGCGGGTGCGGATCCTCAACGGCGGTGCCGTCGCCGGCAGCGCCCAGGAGACCCTCAGCTGGCTGCAGGTCCAGGAGGGCGTGACCAAGTCCGAGAACGCGGGCAACGCCGAACAGCCGCTGGCGAAGACCACGCTGGAGTACGCGCCCGACCAGGCGGACCAGGCACGCCGGCTCGCCGACATCATGGGCCTGTCCGGGGCCGCGCTGAAGCCGGGCGAGAGCGTGACCAACTCCCAGGGCGTCCCCGCGATGACGCTGACCCTGGGCAAGGACTTCGAAGGGGCGGGCGTGCCGCTCACGACTCCGGCGAAGGTGCCGGAGGACGTGCAGAAGGCCACGGCCGACAAGGTCGAGTGCGCGAAGTGACCTGAGCGTCCCGTTCTGCGTCTAACAGGTGGACGGAGCATGCCCGGACGAATCGGCCGGGTGTACATCCGACCGGGCATGTCAGTGGTCCAACCAGGAGCGGGGACGACCGTGCTCCGGCGGAGCATCGGGGGAACCCGTGGTCCGGACGGACACGGGTCACCCGTGATCCGAACACGATGCGGGGCGGTCCCGTGGGTCGGCCGTAGGGGTGGGAGGCAGGGGTATGGCGCAGAGTGACGTGCGCGGAGGCGGCACACGGCACGATTCGGGCGGTCTGGCCCAGGACGAGCGTCCGGGGACGGCGGTGCCCGCGGGGGGCGGGAACGAGGGGGGCAGGGGCGGCCACGGCCGACGGCGTGGCCGGCGGCGCGGCGGCGGACGCCGGATATTGCGCTGGTCCGCGATCGTGCTGTCGGTCCTGATACTCGGGACGGCCGGCGCCGGATACCTCTACTACCGCCATCTCAACGGCAACATCGACAAGGGCAAGCGCAACAGCGGCGAGTCCGACGTCAAGAAGACCGGGCCCAACGCGGCCGGCCAGACCCCGCTCAACATCCTGCTGATCGGTTCCGACAGCCGGAACTCCGCGGAGAACGTGAAGCTCGGCGGCGGCCGGGACAACGTCGGCAGCAAGCCCCTGGCGGACGTGCAGATGCTCCTGCACGTCTCGGCGGACCGCGAGAGCGCGTCCGTGGTGAGCATCCCCCGGGACACCCGGGTGGACATCCCGAAGTGCATCGACCCCGACACCGGCGAGACCTACCCGGCCAAGAACACGATCATCAACGAGACGCTCCAGCGCGGCGGCCCGGGCTGCACCCTCGCCACCTGGCAGAACCTGACCGGCGTGTACATCGACCACTGGATGATGGTCGACTTCGCCGGAGTGGTGGACATGGCGGACGCCATCGGCGGCGTCCCGGTCTGCGTCAACCAGAACGTGTGGGACCGGCCGCTGCCCGGCCAGCGCGGCGGATCCGGACTGAAGCTGAAGGCCGGCACGCACAAGGTGCAGGGCAAGGAGGCGCTGCAGTGGCTGCGCACCCGCCACGCCTGGGGCAGTGACCCGCTGCGCGCCAAGGCGCAGCACATGTACATGAACGCGATGATCCGGACGCTGAAGGAGCAGAACGTCTTCACCGACACCGGCCGTTTGATGGGCCTGGCCGAGTCGGGCACGAAGGCGCTGAAGGTGTCCGAGGAGATCGGCACGGTCAAGGAGCTGTACGACGTGGGCATGCAGCTGAAGTCGGTCCCGACGAACCGCATCACGATGACGACGATGCCGTGGATCGAGGACCCCCAGGACCCCAACCACCTCGTACCCAATCCCGAGGACGCCGACAAGATGTGGGCGATGCTCCGCGACGACGTCTCCTTCGACAAGGCCGGGAAGGCGCACGCGGCCGGGGCCTCGGGCCCGTCCCCGGCGTCGGTGGAGGCCACGGGCCCCGCCGCCGCGCCGGCCGCGGGGTTGTCGGTCACCGTGGTCAACGGGACGGCCAGTGACGAACGGCCCGCCGTTCCCCAGCGGGCCGCCGCGATCGTGGCCGCGTTGCAGCAGGAGGGTTTCACCCGGGCCGTCGCCTCCGGTCAGCAGGATCCGCACGGCCGGACCCAGGTGACGTACCCGAAGAGCACCGGGGAGCAGGGCCGGGCCAACGCGCTGTCGGTGGCGAAGGCGGTCGGCATCCCCGACGGCCAGGTGCGGGCCACGGACGACGTGACCACCACGCTGACCATCGGCAGCGACTGGCGGGAGGGCACGACCTACCCGAAGCAGAAGGCTCCCGCGGCGGGCGACCTGCCCGACTCCGCGGACGCGCTGAGCGCGGACAAGACGGAGTGCATGGACGTGTACCGGCCCTACCGGTGGTGAACACGTCCCGCCTATGACAGCGGGGCGGGGCGGCCGCCCGGCGGGGGGGGGGGGGGGCGGGGCGGGGGGGGGGGGGGGCGGGGGGCGCGGGGGGGGGCGCCGGGTGTTTCTATTGGCGGGTTTTTTGGTTGTTGGTCGCGGG
>NZ_JBEXSH010000621.1:0-5518 GCF_040613555.1 Streptomyces sp. NPDC006265 | reverse complement strand
GCCGTCGCCCGCGGCGATCTCGCCGTCGCCGAGGCGGGCGCCGGAACCGCGGACCAGCATGTAGCCGACGTGGGCGCCGGAGTCGCTGTCGAGGACGTGGGTGCGGGCCTGGTCGCGGGTGCCGCTCTCCTCGGCGACGAAGGCGGGGACCTGGGTCGGGTCGCGCCGCTCCAGGGGGCCGTCGGCGCCGCGGATCATCCAGCCGCCGGCGATGAGCAGCGGGCCCGCGGCCGAGGCGAAGGCGATCAGCACGGCGACCGGCTGGCGCCAGCCGAAGCTCTGCTCGGCCACACGCGCGCGTGCCCCGTCGGCGCCGAGCGCGGCGGCCGCAAGGAGGGCGAGGCCGTAGACGAGGGTCGCCGGGCCGGCCCAGGTGGAGTTGTTGGACAGGACCGCGAAGACGAAGCCGACCAGGGCGACCGCCCAGGCCGTCCAGATGCCCGACTGTCGCTCCGTGCGGACCAGGGCGGCGAGGGCGGCCAGCACGATGCCGATGAGCATGAGGCCGCTGACGGTGCCGGGGCCGCCCGGGCTGGCGCCGAGCAGATCGACGGCGGAGGCCGCCGAGGAGCCGTACGCGAGGCCCGCTTCCCTGAAGAAGCCGAAGGGGAGCAGCGTGAGCGACCAGGGCGCGAGCAGCAGCAGGGGTGTGCCGAGCTGGGCGAGGAAGCGCAGGCCGTAGGCCGTGATGTCGCTCCGGCGCAGCACCAGCAGTCCGACGCCGAGGAGCAGCGCGATGGGCCAGACGATCGGCGTGAAGGCCGTGGTGATGGTCAGCAGCAGGGCGTAGGCCCAGGTGGCGCGCCAGCTGCCGCGGGATCCGGAGGAGTTCGTCAGGCCGCCGGCCGCGATGCCCGCGCGGGCGATGAGCGGCAGCAGCGCGGCCAGGACGGCGGTGCCGAGGCGGCCGCCGGCGAGGGCGCCGGTGGCGGCGGGCAGGAAGGCGTAGACGACGGCCGCCCAGGCGCGCAGCAGCCGGGACTCGACGAGCGGGCGGGAGGCGAAGTAGGCGGCGACACCGGCCAGCGGCACCGAGCAGACGAGCAGGACCGTGACGGCCAGGCCGGTCGATCCGAACAGCAGGGACGCCAGCATCGCCACGAACGCGATGTACGGCGGGGCCGACGAGGTGCCGCCGGCACCGACCGGGTGCCAGGAGTCCAGGAAGCGCGACCACAGTTCGCCGGAGTCGGCCGGGGCGGGCAGCAGGGCGCCGCCGGCGAGCGCGCCGCCGCCGAGGAGCTGGCGGCAGGCGACCAGGGAGACGAGCAGCAGCACCAGGAAGAGCACCGGGCCGGGCTTGCGCGCGACGCGCTTGAGCCGGGCGAACTGCTCGATCTCCAGGAAGTCGGCGTCGTCGCCGCCGGGGCCCGACTCGACGGCGCTGCCGTGCCGTCCGGCACCGGCCGCGACCTCCGGGTCGGAGCGGCCGACGAGGCTGCTCGCGACCTGCTCGACGGTGACGCGGACGGTCGCGCCGGGCGGCGGGAACAGCGCCCGCAGCTCGCCCTTGTCGATCTGGGGCGCGGCTCTGCCGCGTCGCCCGGCGAGGATCCGCTCGGGCCGCAGCAGGGTGCCCATCAGGCCGCGGATCTCGTCGACGGCCTGTCCGGGGACTTTGCCGACGAGGTAGGCCACGGTGCGCAGCAGGGTGCCGAGCACGATCCGCAGCATCACCCAGGGGAGGACGGCCGTCCGCGAGTTGACGAGCAGGGTGTAGACGGCGCCGGCCTTGTCGACCTTGTGCGGGGAGGCCGCGGTACGGCCCATGCAGTCGACCGTGCGGCGCTCGCGGCTGGAGGCCTCGGCGTGCCGGACGACCGCCTCGGGGGCGATCAGGACGCGGTAGCCGGCCGCGGCGGCGCGCCAGCACAGGTCTACGTCGTCGCGCATGAGGGGCAGGTGGCGGTCGAATCCGCCGAGCTGCTCGAAGACGTCGCGGCGGACGAGCATGCCGGCGGTGGACACCGACAGCACGGGCCGGACGTGGTCGTGCTGGCCCTGGTCCTGTTCGCGGCGGTCCAGGCCGGTCCAGCGGCGGCCGGAGTTGGCGATGGAGACACCGACTTCCAGCAGTTGCCGCCGGTCGTACCAGCCGCGGAGCTTGGGCCCCACGACGGCCACGTCCTCGCGGCCCAGCTCGTACTCGTTCTCCACGACCCGCAGCAGTTGTGCCAGGGCGTCCGGGTCGGGGGCGCAGTCGTCGTGCAGCAGCCACAGCCATTGCACCGGCTCGCCGTGCGGCAGCTCGGGCAGGTCGTAGGCGTCGTCGCGCCACGAGCGCGTGACCGGGTCCCAGCCGCTGGGGCGCTTCAGGTAGGGCAGCTCGTCCGGGGTGAGGACCGGGGCGATGCGGCCGCACTCCTCGACGGCCTGACCGAAGCCGGTGCGGCGGGCGAGGTGCAGCACCCGGTCGGCGCCGAGGGCGTCGGTGACCAGCTGGGCGGAGGCGTCCGCGCTGCCGGTGTCGGCCCCCATCGCGTACTGGACGGGTCGCTCCTGGCCGAGCAGTCCGGCGAGCGCGTCGGGCAGCCAGCGGGCGCCGTCGTGGGAGACGAGGACCGCGGTCACCACATGACGCGGGAACTCAGGTGTGGCAGCGGTGTCGTGATGAGCTGCCGGGTGGCTGTGCACGGACATCGAGGTACGGGCCCCGGTTCGGTGGACTGCGGGGACGCCTGCGCCCGGTGGGGGGCGGCGGGGCGTCTCGGACGAGCGACCACACTATCGGCTGCACGGAAGGCGGCCCGCCGCCCTGTGGATAACCCACGGGCGACGGGCCGTTCACGAAGGAGGGGTGAGGGTCAGACGGCGGCCTTCTTCAGCCGGCGGCGCTCCCGCTCGGACAGGCCGCCCCAGATGCCGAATCGCTCGTCGTTGGCGAGGGCGTACTCAAGGCACTCGGAGCGGACCTCGCAGGCGAGGCAGACCTTCTTGGCCTCCCTGGTCGAGCCGCCCTTCTCGGGGAAGAAGGACTCGGGGTCGGTCTGGGCGCACAGCGCGCGCTCCTGCCAGCCGAGTTCCTCGTCCGCGTCGTCGACCAGCAGTTGCTGCACCGTCTCGGTCATGTGCGCCCCTCGTCTGTCTTCGCGTCCCCGTGATCTAGCCGTTACCGATTCCGGCTGAACGACACGAGTGAAATTACAAGTGTGCTGCTCCGGGCGAGTCAAGCCGAGATCTGCTATTGAGCCCCTTATTCACTCTGCGGAACCAAGCCCATGCGGAAAGTGTTCAAATCAGCATAAAACCTGACACACAGACAGAGCCCCTGAGGGCTCACACCTTCCGACGGACCCCTTGCAGACCCGTACGGAGAAGGACGCCCAGGAGTTCGATCTCGTTCCGACACGCACGTCGAAGCGAAACGGATCACATTCGGATCACGAGTACGCAACGGGGTTTGTGCGCCCGGTTGGACGCCATGTGTCCCGGGCGGGCCATGAACAAACCTTTCATCTGAGCGATCGACCGGATGAGGTGAACCACATCCCACATACCGGGTGTCGAGTTGACAGTGAAGGTGTGAACCGGTGTCCTTGTGGGCATGCTTGCGAACTTGGCGCTCACCTCGACCCGCACCGCCGGGTCCCACGGTGCTGCCCGCGCTCGCTGTAGCTGTTGCTGTTCCAGCTGTTGAGCCCCACCTGCTCCAGCTGAAGGCCGAGCCACCCGTATCTCGGCTCCCGTTCCCTCTGACCTTCTTTCACTGAGGAACCACGCACCCCATGAACAGCGACAGCGACCTCCAGATCGCCGGCGACATCCTCGAAGTCACCCACCTCCTCCAGACCCCGCGCGAGCACCCGGCCACCGTCGCCGAGTTCGCCGGACTGGCCCGCTCCCTCGCCGAGGACCGCTCCCGGTGGGAGCACCTCGTCCGGTACGACGCGGCCAGCCGCTGGTACCACCGGCTGCGCACCGGCCCCGGCTACGAGGTGTGGCTGCTGTCCTGGGTGCCCGGCCAGGGCAGCGGACTGCACGACCACGGCCCCTCCTCCGGTGTGCTGACCGTCCTGGACGGCACGCTGACCGAGCGCACGGAACGGGGCACGCGCGCGTTGCGGGCGGGCGCGCAGCGCGTGTTCGCGCCGGGATACGTGCACGAAGTCGTCAACGACGCGCTGGAGCCGGCGGTGAGCCTGCACGTCTACTACCCGGGCCTCACCGAGATGCCGATGCACACGGCCCCGCACTGCGAGGCCCGCACCCTGCCGGGCGCGCTGACCGCCTGACCCGTTGCCGTAGGCGCCGGCCGGTCGCCGAGGCCCGCCGACGGGTTGCCGAAGCCGCCGACCGGTTGCCGAAGCCGCCGACCGGTTGTCGTAGGCGCCTGCAAGACTGGCTCCCATGCGCATTGTGGTTCTGGCAGGCGGCATCGGCGGTGCCCGGTTCCTGCGTGGTCTGAAGCGGGCCGTCCCGGACGCGGACATCACGGTCATCGGCAACACCGGGGACGACATCCACCTCTTCGGGCTGAAGGTCTGCCCGGACCTCGACACGGTGATGTACACGCTCGGCGGCGGCATCAACGAGGAGCAGGGCTGGGGTCGCGCCGACGAGACCTTCCACCTCAAGGAGGAGCTCGCTGCGTACGGCGTCGGGCCCGAGTGGTTCGGCCTCGGCGACCGCGACTTCGCCACGCACATCGTGCGGACGCAGATGATCGGCGCCGGATACCCGCTGAGCGCGGTGACGGAGGCGCTGTGCGACCGCTGGAAGCCGGGCGTGCGGCTGATCCCCATGTCCGACGACCGCGTGGAGACCCATGTGGCCGTCGAGATGGACGGCGAGACCAAGGCGATCCACTTCCAGGAGTACTGGGTGCGGCTGCGCGCCTCGGTGCCCGCCCGGGCCGTCGTGCCGGTGGGCGCCGACCAGGCGAAGCCCGCGCCGGGTGTCCTGGAGGCCATCGCCGAGGCGGACGTGATCCTCTTCCCGCCCTCCAACCCGGTCGTGTCGATCGGCACGATCCTCGCCGTGCCCGGCATCCGGGAGTCGATCGCCGACGCCGGAGTGCCGGTCGTCGGCCTCTCCCCCATCGTCGGTGACGCGCCCGTGCGCGGCATGGCCGACAAGGTGCTCGCCGCCGTGGGTGTCGAGTCGACCGCGACGGCGGTGGCCGAGCACTACGGCTCGGGCCTGCTCGACGGCTGGCTCGTCGACTCGGTGGACGCGGGCGCGGTGGAGCAGGTCGAGGCCGCCGGGATCCGCTGCCGGGCGGTGCCGCTGATGATGAGCGACACGGACGCGACCGCGCGGATGGCCCAGGAGGCGCTGGCGCTGGCCGAGGAGGTGCGGGGGGCGTGAGCGCTGATTCCTCCCCCGGCTCGCGTGCCGAGGCCACCGGAGCGGAGCGGGGCGCCGACGGGTACCGGGTGTGGGCCGTGGGCGGAATACCGGAGGTCGCGGCCGGGGACGACCTGGCCAAGCTGATCGCCGCCGCCGAGCCCGGCCTGGCCGACGGGGACGTGCTGCTCATCACCTCGAAGATCGTGTCCAAGGCGGAGGGCCGGATCGT
>NZ_JBEXSH010000620.1:0-5518 GCF_040613555.1 Streptomyces sp. NPDC006265 | reverse complement strand
GTGGCCCAGCAGCAGATCGAGATCCCCGGCCAGCCGGCCGGCGGCCCGTCCCGCGACGGGGGAGACGAGGCGCCCGAGCGCCGTCGTCGCCGGGCCACCGCCGAAGCCGGAGCCCCGGCCTCCGCGGCGGGGGAGACCATCGTCGCCGAGGCGAAGAACGACACCAAGGCCGAGGCGCCCGCGCAGTCGCAGCAGCAGTCCCAGGGCAACAACGAGGCCAAGTCCGACGCCGGTGACGGCGAGGGCCGTCGCCGCGACCGCCGGGACCGCGGCCGGGACCGCGACCGTGACCGCCGCGGTGGCAAGGGCGACGACCAGCAGGGCGGCCAGCGCGGCCAGCAGCAGAGCCAGGGCGGCGGCGGCCGTCAGGACCGTGGCCAGCAGCAGGACGACGACGACTTCGACGGCGGGCGTCGTGGCCGTCGCGGGCGCTACCGCGACCGCCGGGGCCGTCGCGGCCGTGACGACGTCCAGGAGCCGCAGATCACCGAGGACGACGTCCTGATCCCCGTCGCGGGCATCCTGGACATCCTCGACAACTACGCGTTCATCCGCACGTCGGGCTACCTGCCCGGCCCGAACGACGTGTACGTCTCCCTCGCCCAGGTCCGCAAGAACGGCCTGCGCAAGGGCGACCACGTCACCGGTGCCGTGCGCCAGCCCAAGGACGGCGAGCGGCGCGAGAAGTTCAACGCGCTGGTGCGTCTGGACTCCGTCAACGGCATGGCGCCCGAATCGGGGCGCGGGCGACCGGAGTTCAACAAGCTGACGCCGCTCTACCCGCAGGACCGGCTCCGTCTGGAGACGGACCCGGGCGTCCTCACCACCCGCATCATCGACCTCGTCGCGCCGATCGGTAAGGGCCAGCGTGGTCTGATCGTGGCCCCGCCGAAGACCGGCAAGACCATGATCATGCAGGCGGTCGCCAACGCGATCACCCACAACAACCCCGAGTGCCACCTGATGGTCGTCCTCGTCGACGAGCGTCCGGAAGAGGTCACCGACATGCAGCGGTCGGTGAAGGGCGAGGTCATCTCCTCGACCTTCGACCGCCCGGCCGAGGACCACACCACCGTCGCCGAGCTGGCCATCGAGCGCGCCAAGCGCCTGGTGGAGCTGGGCCACGACGTGGTCGTACTGCTCGACTCGATCACCCGTCTGGGCCGTGCGTACAACCTCGCCGCACCGGCCTCCGGCCGCATCCTGTCCGGTGGTGTCGACTCGACGGCGCTGTACCCGCCGAAGCGCTTCTTCGGTGCGGCCCGCAACATCGAGGACGGCGGCTCGCTGACCATCCACGCTACCGCCCTGGTGGACACCGGGTCCCGCATGGACGAGGTGATCTTCGAGGAGTTCAAGGGCACCGGCAACGCCGAGCTCAAGCTCGACCGGAAGCTCGCCGACAAGCGCATCTTCCCGGCGGTGGACGTCGACGCGTCCGGCACCCGCAAGGAAGAGATCCTGCTCGCCCCCGACGAGCTCGCCATCGTCTGGAAGCTGCGCCGGGTGCTGCACGCCCTCGACCAGCAGCAGGCGGTCGAGCTGCTTCTCGACAAGATGAAGCAGACGAAGTCGAACGCCGAGTTCCTCATGCAGATCCAGAAGACCACCCCGACGCCGGGCAACGGCGACTGAGGCAGGTCGACCGAGTAAGGACCGCACAAGAGGGCCGCTCCCCGAACTGGGGGCGGCCCTCTGTGGCGTTCGTGTGCGGGTAGGATCACGCTCTCTTCGAACTTGTGATCCCTAGGGGGGACATTCGTGGGTACAGCCATGCCCGGGGGCGGTCGGCACAGACGCCGGATACGCATAGCACTGCCCGTCGCCGCGGCCGGTGTCGCCGCGGCCGTCGCCGGCGCGCTGCTGACGACGTCCGCCGGGGCGGCCACCCCGCTGCCGCAGCCGACGCTCAAGCCCGCCACCAGCTCGCCGTCGCTCGCCGAGCTGGAGAAGCGCGTCGCGGGCGCCATGGCCGGTGACGACGTCGCCGGCAAGACGAGCAAGGCCTCGCTCAGCGCGGGCACCGTCGCCGGCCGCATCGACCCGAAGGTCATCGGCGGCAACGAGACCACCATCAGCACCGCCCCGTGGATGGCGCAGCTCCACTACTACGACGACCGGGGCACCTCCAGCACCGGCGACGACCTCGGCTTCTTCTGCGGCGGCGCCGTCGTCGCGCCGACGAAGATCCTCACCGCCGCGCACTGCGTCAAGGGCTACAACTGGAGCGCCAACGGCGCCGTCGTCACCGGCACCCCCCAGCTGCCCTCGGCCGACGGCACCGACCTGCACGGCGGTACCGCCACGGCCGTCCGGCGGCAGTGGAACCACCCGTCGTACAGCGCGACGACCATCGACAACGACATCGCGGTGCTCACCCTGGGCCGGCCCATCAAGGCCACCCCCATCCGCATGACGACCTCCGGTGACACCACGTCGTACAAGGCCGGCACGAGTGCCAAGGTCTACGGCTGGGGCCGCACCAGCTCCACCAGCGACGACATCTCCGAGACGCTGAAGACCGCCACGCTGCCCATGCAGTCCGACACGACCTGCTCCGGCGCGTACGGCAGGGACTTCATCAAGGGGCACATGGTGTGCGCGGGCAAGCCCGCCACCGGCAGCGACGCCGGCACCGTCTCCGCGTGCAACGGCGACTCCGGCGGCCCGCTGGTCGTGAACAACCGGATCGTCGGTGTCGTGTCCTGGGGCGTGACCGACTGTGTCGCCAAGGGCGCCTACAGCGTCTTCAGCAAGGTCAGCACGTACGTCGGCGCCGCCTACCCGCGCCTCGACGACACCAACGTCAGCCTCGACCACAAGGCCGACCTGTGGGTGCGCAAGGCCTCCACCAAGACCGGCTACTCCAAGGACTCCAAGGGCACGTCCTTCGCCGCTCGCGAGTCCTGGGGCGACTGGAACGGCGTGAACGTCGTCCTGCAGACGGATCTCGACCGCGACGGCTTCCAGGACCTGGTCTACCGGCGCAGCAGTGACGGCGACGTCTTCTGGACCCACTTCGTCACCGCCACGGAGAGCTGGACGACCAAGCAGATCGCCGACAACTGGAAGACCCGCACCCGGATCATCACCCCCGGTGACGTCACCGGCGACTACCTGCCCGACCTGCTCTCGGTCGACTCCGCGGGCGTCATGTGGATCTACCCGGGCAAGGGCAACGGCACCTTCGCGTCCCGCGTGAAGGTCGGCTCCGGCTGGAACCAGTACAACTCCGTGCGCGGCAAGGGCGACTTCAACGGGGACGGCAAGACCGACCTCATCGCCCGCAGCAAGTCGGGCAGCTACCTCTACCTCTACAAGGGCACCGGCAAGGCCGGCTCGGGCGCCTTCTCGGCCCGGGTCAAGGTGCGCACGTGGGGCGGGTACAACGCCTTCGACGCGCCCGGTGACGTCACCGGCGACGGCAAGGCCGACTTCCTGGCCCGTACCCCCGGGGGCACGCTCTACCTGTACGCGGGCACCGGCAAGGGGACGAGCGAGATCTTTGCCACAAGGAAGTCCGTCGGCACCGATTTCAAGCAGTACGACATCTTCGGCTGAAACCGCAGGTGAGTGAGGCTCACCCGGCTGTGACGAACACGGACTGTGCCCACCGCCGCACGCGGTGGGCACAGTCCGTTGTGCAACCCTTTCCCGAGTTTCTCCGTCTGACCAGGTGGGGCGACGATAGTGCGAGGAAGGGTCTTCTCCGGCCACGCCTGGCACTGACCGCTGGGGGTAATCGACGTAGAAGAGCTGAGGAGTACATGTCCGCCGAGAGCGCGCCGGATCCGGGTATACCGGGTGATGCCGGCATCAACGGAGCACGTCACCGCGGCAAGGGCAAGCGCCGCAAGCCCCAGCGACGACGCAAGGGCTTGATGATCACGGCCTGGACGGCCGCGGGCATCGTCGTGCTGGGCGGCGCCGGGGCCGGGTACCTGTACTTCAAGCTCAACGGCAACCTCAAGAGCGTCGACATCGACCAGGCCCTCGGCACCGACCGGCCCAAGAAGGCCGACAACGGCTCCGAGAACATCCTGGTCCTCGGCTCGGACACCCGCTCCGGTGGCAACAAGAAGCTCGGCGGCGGCACCGACGACGGCAGCGCACGCTCCGACACGGCGATGATCGTGCACGTCTACAAGGGCCACAAGAAGGCCAGCGTGGTCTCCGTCCCGCGCGACACCCTCATCGACCGCCCCTCGTGCACGGACACCAAGGGCAACGAGTACCCCGCCGCCCGCAACGTGATGTTCAACTCCGCGTACTCCACCGCCGGGGCCGCCTGCGCCGTGAAGACCGTCGAGTCGATCACCGACCTGCGCATGGACCACTATCTCGAGGTCGACTTCACCGGCTTCCAGAAGCTCATCGACGACCTCGGCGGCGTCGAGATCACCACGACCAAGAGCATCGACGACCCCGACAGCCATCTGAAGCTGAAGGCCGGCACCCACACGCTCGACGGCAAGCAGGCCCTCGGCCTGGTCCGCACCAGACACGGCGTCGGCGACGGCTCCGACCTGGGCCGCATCCAGCTCCAGCAGGCCTTCATCAAGGCCCTGGTCAACCAGATCAAGGACGTCGGCGTCTTCTCGAACCCGAAGAAGCTGCTCGACCTCGCGGAATCCGCGACCAAGACGGTGACGGCCGACTCCGACCTCGGTTCGGTCAACAAGCTCGCGTCCTTCGCGAACGGACTCAAGGGCATCAGCCCGTCCAACATGCACATGATCACGATGCCGGTGGCCTACGACCCGGCCGATCCCAACCGCGTCCTCCTTCAGGAGAAGAAGGCCGACCAGATCTGGAAGGCCCTGGAGAAGGACAAGCAGATCCCGAAGTCGGCGACGTCGGGATCGGCGACAGGTGAGGCCAAGGGTGTCGTGAGCGCGCCCTGACGGGCACGTCCCCCGGGGGCTCGGGGAACTGCGCGACGAGCCCCCACCGGCCCGCGGGGGAATAGATCACAACAACCCCCGGTTTTGGGAGTAGGCCCCAGTCCTGGCAGACTGGTACGTCGGCCCCGGTTCACGCTCCCGCACCCCGCGTCAGCGACCCGGCGCCCTCCCGAACCTAGGAGACACCTTGAAGCGCGACATCCACCCCGAGTACGTCGAGACGCAGGTCAGCTGCACCTGTGGCGCGTCGTTCACCACCCGCAGCACCATCGAGTCCGGCTCCATCCGCGCCGATGTCTGCTCCGAGTGCCACCCGTTCTACACGGGCAAGCAGAAGATCCTCGACACCGGTGGCCGTGTGGCCCGCTTCGAGGCCCGCTTCGGCAAGGCCGCCGGCTCCAAGAAGTAGCGAGCCTCCTAGGGCCTGCCCGGCGGATCCTGTCGGAGACGCGGGGCCTGGCACGCACATCTGCGGCGTTGTCGTCAGTCGCCGACGCTCCGCGTCGACTCCTTCCTCCGCCTTGCAGCTGCACGCACCAGGCCCCGCTCGCCGGCACTGACAGGTACGGCGGCTTTCCTCCGACCTGATCCGCCGGACAGGCCCTAGCGCCGGT
>NZ_JBEXSH010000619.1:0-5522 GCF_040613555.1 Streptomyces sp. NPDC006265 | reverse complement strand
TCGGTGTTCGGTGCGCGACAGCAACCCTGTCGGGCCGCCCACCTGCCCCGGCGCGGGGGGTGGTGGGCGGCAGAGGAGCGCTCGGCGGCGAGCTGTTCGCTCACCCGCTCACGGTCACGTTCGGCCACGGCCAGCTCATCACGTTCGGCCCGCACCTCCGCCAACTGCTTGGCCAGCTGTTCTTCGAACGCGTCCGGTCTCCGCGCCGTGCGGTGATCCGTTCCAGCAGTTCGGGATCCATGTACCGGATCGTAGAAGGCCACCCGGCCACAGAGAGCAGGAACCGGCGATCCGTCCGACTCCGTCAAACGATCTACTCCGTACGCATCCGCCCGTGACCGGCCTGAGCACCCCGAGAGCCGGTCATACCAGCCATTTGACCTGCGCTTTCAAGTTGGCGGAGGTGGTTCGGTCCATGGTTTCAACCAGACGGGAAGGCCGCTCGTCGCGCGGGCCATCGTCTGTTGATGTCGTCCGGCTTCTTCGTGGACTCGGTGGAGACCGCGGCCGCCGACCGCGGAGAGTCGGCCATCTGGCGGTGGCGGCTGTGCTGCCGGTGACTCTGGAGCCGAGCACGCGCGCCGACTCGAGCAACGGGACCTGAAGGGCCATGCGGAGGGTGAGACGCGCACGGTGCCGGGGGGCATCCGGCCCTGGCGGGCATTTCGGCGGCAGCGCATCGAAGACGAGCGGCTGCAGCCGGGTGACCCCCTCTTCCAGGGAGAGCCAGGTGGCATCCTCGCCGCTTCCGTCATCCGTCGTGGCTTCGTCGCGCCGACTGACCTCCACCCTGACCAGCAAAAAGCCCTCCCCAAGGGGAGGGCGGAGACTTGCGCCCCCGGCAGGACTCGAACCTGCGGCCAAGCGCTTAGAAGACCCCCACTCTATCGCGGAGTGCTGCGCTGTGACCTGCTGTTTCCCTTTCTACTGACGTGGCGTCAGGCATTTTGGGGGACGCATGTGGGACGATCTTGGTCGGTCAAGTTGCTGCACATATCCGGTATATGTGCGTCTGGATGGTCCCGAGCGTACGGGGGTGAGGAACTCCATGCCGCGGGTGCACGACGCAGCGGTGTGACGTGTTCCTGATGGAATCATGGAGTTGAGGGGGCAGAAGCCGTCGGTGCTTCGGGACCGGCCGGACCCCGGCATCGGGGGCGTGGCCGGAGCGAGGTGTGAGGTCGATGGAAACCACTTACGACGTCCGAGTCGTGGCAGATCGAGACCGGCTCTGGTCGCCAGCGCGTGTCGTACAGGGTTTGCTGGTCGGTGGCCGGACAACGCCATCACAAGTCGTTCCAGACGCTTGCGCTCGCGGATGGGTTTCGTGCGGAGCTATTGACGGCTACGCATCGTGGCGCCCCGTTCAACATGGCCACCGGCTTGCCGGTGCGTCACGGGCCGACGGCGTCGTCGATCGGCTGGTACGACTTCGCTGTCCAGTTTGTCGATGCGCAGTGGTCACGTGCTTCGGCGAATCACCGCAAGAACACCGCCAGGACTCTCATGATCACAACGACAGCGCTGCTCGGCAGGGAGCCGCCTGGCGCCAGCTCGCGCAGAGTCCGCACGGCACTGAGCGAGTGGGCCTTCAGCACCGAACGCCGTGAGAGCGCGCCGGACGAAGTTGTGGCAGTCCTGGGCTGGGTGCGTCGGCACACTCCGACGATGGAGGTCTGGAACGATCCTGCTGTAGTCGAGGACGTGTTGCTCGTACTCGGCACGCTGTTGGACGGATCAGCTGCTGCTGCGTCCTCGGCGCGGCGCCACCGTAGGGTGCTCAATCTGGTCATGCAGTACGCGATCCGCCAGGGTGTCCTGCTGACGAATCCGCTGCCCAAGGGGCGGGGCAGCGGGCCAGGGACTGCTGACGCTGTCGACCGCCGCTGCTTGCTCAATCCGCGGCAAGTGGCCGGACTGCTCGACTGGATACGGCATCGGCCGCGCGGTGGACTCAGACTGCATGCGTTCTTCGCCACGCTCTATTACACGGGGATGCGGCCAGAGGAAGCCGTCGCCCTGCGGGTGGGCGATGCCGCCTTGCCGGAGATGGAGGAGAAGGATCAGTGGGGCGAGCTGGCCATTCATGTCGCGGAGCCCGAGGTGGGACGGCGATGGACCGGAACCGGCACGCCCCATGAGCGCCGCGGGCTCAAAGGCCGAGAAGGACGGGGGACGCGGAGTGTTCCTTGCCACCCGGCTCTCACCCGTGTTCTGCGGGACTACATTGCCGCCGGGCACCTGCAGTCCGGCGATCGGTTGTTCTCGGGCGAGAGGGGCGGAACCCTCGCCGGGTCTGTCTACCGGCGCGTCTGGGGCCGTGCCCGGCAGGCGACCCTGCAACCGCACGTCTACGCCTCGCCGACCGGGAAGCGTATCTATGACCTGCGGCACACCTGTCTGACGACATGGTTGAACAACGGCGTCCCGCCGGCGCAGGTCGCCGAGTGGGCAGGGACCAGCGTGGCCATGCTCTTCGCGGTGTACGCGCACTGCATCAGCGGTCAGGTCAAGGAGTTGGAGCAGCGCGTCGAGGCGGTACAGGACGTCTCGCCTTTGTACTTGACGGCGTGAGCTCGCCGTTTCCGGCAGCAGGGGTCCGCGTACGGCTCCAGAGATTGGCTTCCTGTACGGGGCCGTCAACGGGCCAGGGGCCAGGGGTGTAGTAGCGGGCACGGGCCTTGCTGCTGGGGACGAACCAGTCATGGCTTACGAGTTCGCGGATGTCGCGGATGGCCTGCTGGTTGCTGAGGTCGGCGTCCTGCTGATAGACGGTGCGGCGGACCTTGGCGTCGGAGAAGGCGGGCAGCAGAGCGCAGACGAACGTGCTCGTCCAGGCCCGCGAAGTCACATCAAGCGCCTGGCGGTGGGTGTGCGGGGACGGTGCGCCAAGACCGTCCCACACCCCTGCCCAGCGCTACGGTTACGCCTGCCCTGAGCCGGAGGCGTCGGCGGCGAAGACCTGGCGGATGAAACGCCGTTGCCAAGGCACCTCGACCGCACGGGAGTGGTAATTCTGCCGCACCCACTTGACCGCCTCCTTGGGATTCATGCCCTCGAAGACGCAGATCGCGGACAGTGCCGTACCGGTCCGGCCGACGCCGCCTCCGCAGCAGACCTCCACGCGTTCGCTCGCGGCGCGCTCGTAGGCGAGGCGGAGTTTGCGCATCGCGTCCATGGGGTCGGCGGGAAGCCAGAAGTCCCGCCAAGGGACCCATACTGATTCCCACGGCGGGTTGGGTGGCTGATGGTCTGTCAGGTGCACGGCGAACGTGGGGGTCTGTCCCTCCGGCAGGTCATATCTGAGGCCGCGCCCCCGGATCATCCGCCCCGAGGGCAGCTGAATTACCTTGGGAGTTTCGGCGTTCCACAGTTCGGTCATGTCGAACTCCGTTTCGATCGGCCTCGTAGAAATGAATTGCCTGCCATCGTCATCATCCCCAGCGGGATCTGGGGAAGCACTTGTTGGGCGTGGAAGACCAGTGCGAAGGCCAACCCTTCGGCCTGGCCGAGGACGCCCGCCGTCGCGCCCAGCACGGCCGCCTCGAAGGTGCCCAGCTGACCCGGCAGGGTCGGCATGATGTTGGACACCTCGATGGACAGCAGGACGAGCACCAGAACGGCCGCCGACAGCCCCAGGTCGAGGGCCTTAGCGACAGCCGCTGCCGCCACGAGGTCGAGCACCCGGGTGACGAGCCCGGCCGCCCCCACCTCCGCGAAGACGCGCGGGCGGCGCACCGGCCCGAGCGATGTGCGCGCATCGAAGACGATCCGCCGCAGCCGGCCCTCCCGAGCCGGTGCGGACGGGGTGCGCGCGACCCTCACGATCAGGACGGACGCCACGGTTAGCACCGCCAGGTACGCCCAGGCGACGACCACCGCCCAGCCGGGCACCCTACTGCCCGGCCACCAGATGACCACCAGGAACGGCACCAGGCCCAGGCTGGAGAAGAACTTGCGGACCATCATGAGCGTGACGGTCACCGTCCGGGCCACTCCCTCACGCAGGAGGTAACCGACCCGGACAAACTCGCCCACCCCCTCCGGGCTGACGGCCGCCGCCGCCTGGACGGCGAACTCGATCCGCACCAGGAGGGGAAACCGGATCCGGGACTCGGTGAACATCGCGTTCCAGCCGAGGGCCCGGGTCACCTGCGAGGCCACGTTGGCCAGGACGGCCACGGCCAGCCAACGCGGGTCGGCGTCTGTCAGCACCGTCCACAGGTGATGCGGATCCATGTCCCGCAGGATGAACACCAGGCTGACGGCCACCGCGGCGAACAGCAGCGCCCGGATCACCCGGTCGCGCGTGCTGCGGCTCTTCGGCGGGGACTCTGTCGGGGTCACGGTTCACCCCGTAGCTGAACGGTGCCCGAGTCGCCGTCCACGGTCAGCAGGTTCCCGGTGACGATCCGCGAGGTCGCGGTCCTGACCCCCATCACGGCCGGGATGCCGTACTCGCGTGCCACCACCGAGCCGTGGGACAGCGCGCCCCCGACGTCGGCCACCACCGCACCGGCGCGGGCCAGAAGCGGCGCCCACGCCGGCGTGACCTGACGTACGACGAGGACCTCACCCTTCTCCAGCGCGTCCGCCTCCGCGACCTCGTGGATCACTCTGGCCCGGCCTGTGTAGTTGCCCGGGCTCACCGCCGACCCGCTCAGCCCGTCATCCCGGTCCTCCCGCCGCTCGACCCCGAACAGCGCCAAGGACGTGATGTCCGAGCCGAAGAGCGTGATTCGCGCGTCGGAGGGGACCACATCGGGCGGGTTGAGCCGCCGCTGCCACTGACGTCGCAGGCGGCGCTCGCGCACCAAGTCGCGCCAGCGCGCGTCGCCCGTGTCCGCGCTCACCCAGCCGGCCAATTCCTCCCCGGTCAGGTAGAACACATCGTCGTCGGCGTCGAGCAGGCCGGCGTGCACCAGTCGGCGGCCGAGTTCGAGATATCCGGCCCGCATGAACGGCCAGCCCAGCGTGAAGTAGTGCAGCGCCTCGTCCCGTACGCCGCTCCAGTGGTTCGCCCACCGGTAGACCTCGTGCCGCAACCGGCCGAGCGGCCCGCGCCCGAACTGGCGGGCCGGGTCGGCGGCCCCGGAATCCGGCACAGGCCCCTGGGCGCCAGGTTCGGCGCCGCCGTTGCGACGGCGGTCGGCTATCACCGAGCGGAGCATCGAGGGATCGTCGATCGCGGTGGGCTCGGCCGGGTCGAGGCTGTACACCAGGTGGCCGAAGCGCCGCAGGTACGCGCGGAGCAGTTGCTCCTCTTCCTCCGGGGCCGCCGCCGCGACCCGGTCCAGGGCACGGTCGGCCTGGTGGGCGAGCCGGTTCCCGCCCACGAGCAGGGCCCCGGCCGTGAGCCCGGCGGTGCGGCGGCCGCCGCGCGCCAGGACCGCCTCCAACAGCCACTCGGCGGTGTTCCAGTGCCAGGCGAGGCCACCGATCACCGCCCAGAAGCTCGCGCTCAGCTCCTCGACGGTCCGCATCCGCCTCAGTACCTCGGAGGACGTGAGGTCGGTGAGCGG
>NZ_JBEXSH010000618.1:0-5525 GCF_040613555.1 Streptomyces sp. NPDC006265 | reverse complement strand
AGGCCGAGGGCTGCTGCGGACTCGCCGGCAACTTCGGCTTCGAAGCCGAGCACTACGACACCTCCTCGCCGCAGCCGACCTCGCCCTCACACCCCGCCTCGACCAACTCGACGGACACCCCGTCGTCGCCGACGGCTTCAGCTGCGCCACCCAGATCGACCATCTCGCCGGCGACCAGGACATCCGCGCCCTGCACCTCGCCGAACTCCTCGACCCCGATCCCAGGAGCCAGAGCGCCACCCGTCTCCTCGACTGAGCTCAAAGGCTCCAACGTCACTGTTCGTCCACCCATGTCGAGCGACCCGCCACAGAGGTCGTTCAATGCGGTGGGCCCGGATCCCGGCCCGAGCCGCATCACGTACCGCGGATCGCCCCGCGCCCGGCTGCCCTCCCCCATGCCGGGCGCGAGGTCTCTCTTCAGCAGGGGCTCCGCAGGGAGCATCACGAGCCGGCGGGCGATGCTCGGACCCGCCTGACGGCACCCCGAGCTCCTTTGGTCACAGGGGAGTTACCAGCCAGATGCCGACACCTGAAATGCCATCCAGATCCAGCCGAAAACATTTCTAGTTTCAGGTTGGAACTGGAACGAAAGATGGTATGGTCTCAGCCGCAGCAGCGAGCAACCTCGAACGAAAATCAGACTGAAGGTGTGCCTGCAGATGACTTCAACGCTCAGTCGGGCGATCGCCCACTACCCCAATCGGTTCGACCCGGGTGCAGTGGGCGAACTTCCCGAACACATCCAAGAGACCATCAGACGCCGCGAGCGAGTGCTGGGCCCCGGGTACACGCTCATCTACAAGGAGCCGGTCGAGTTCGTTTCCGGTCACGGCGCCCACCTGATCGACCGTGACGGCAACGACTATCTCGACGCCTACAACAACGTCCCGTGCGTCGGGCATGCCCACCCCCACGTGGCCGAGGCCGTCGCCCGGCAGATGACCGCGGTCAACACCAACACGCGCTACGTCCAGGAAGCACTGGTCGACTATGCGGAGCGGCTTCTCGCGACCTTCCCCGAGGAGCTGTCGAAGCTGAGCATCGCGTGCAGCGGCTCGGAGGCGAACGACCTGGCCATGCGAGTGGCGAGGTTCCACACGGGCGGCGAGGGCATCATCGTCACCCGCTGGGCCTACCACGGCATCACCCGGGAGGTGGCGAGCTTCTCGCCCACCCTGGGCGCGGGTTCCCCGTTGGGCCCGAATGTCCGGCTCATCGACGCCCCTGACCCGCGCCTCGTCGCGCCCGGATCCACGCTCGACGAGCACATGCGGCTGCAGGTGCGCGGCGCGGTCGAGGACCTCGAGCGCCACGGCTACCGGCTCGCTGCCCTGATCACCGACTGCGCCTACAGCAGCGACGGCATTTTCACCGATCCCCCCGGCTACATGCAGTCCGTGGTGGAGGAGGTGCACGCGGCCGGCGGTGTCTACATCGCGGACGAGGTCCAGTCGGGATTCGCCCGGCTGGGGGACTCGATGTGGGGCTTCAGCCGCCACGGCGTCGTGCCGGACATCGTCACCATGGGCAAGCCGATGGGCAACGGCCTGCCGATCTCGGGTGTGGTCTTCCGCCCCGAGGTCTGCGAGGAGTTCGGACGCAACGTCCGCTACTTCAACACCTTCGGTGGCAGTTCCATCCCTGTTGCCGCCGGCGCAGCGGTTCTGGACGTCATCGAGAGGGAGAACGTGCAGCAGCGCGTCCTGGAGAGCGGCAACGCCCTGCGCGCGGGACTGCGGGAGATCACCAGAGACTCCCCCTATGTCGCCGAAGTACGCGGCGCCGGTCTCTTCGTCGGCGTGGAGCTCGTCAAGGACCGGGAGACCCTCGAGCCCGACCGCACACTTGCCGAAGAGGTCATCAACGACATGCGTGATCGCCGCATCCTGATCAACGGTACGGGCACGTCGGCGAACACGCTGAAGATCCGCCCCCCGCTGGCCTTCGACTGCGCCGATGCGACCCGCTTCCTGGAGACCTTCGCCGAGGTCGCGAAAAGCCGCCTGTAGCAGGCTGTCTGAAGGGATTGCCCGTGAACACCTCACCGGCTGCCGATTTTGCTCGACGCCTCTTCGAGGAGAGCGGCCTGACGTCGTCCCACGAGCCCATCGACGTGGTGCTGGTGAGCATCTTCCTTGAGAAGCACTACGGCCTCAACGGACGTCTCGGCCGACTGGCGACGGAGAAGGACGACACGTTCAGGCTCCGGACGGGCACGAGCGACCACCTCGTGAAAGTCTCACCGCCGGACGAGGCGGACGCGGTCGTCGATCTCCAGACCGCCGCGATGCGCTTCCTCGAAAGCGCCGCACCGCAGCTGCCGGTCCAGCGGGTGAAGCTGACCGCCGACGGCGAAGACAGCGTGGCCATCCGGCTGAACGACGGCCGGACCCGGATCCTGCGGGTGTTCGAGTTCGTCGCGGGTCCGGTCATGGCACAGACGAGCCCGGACGTAGAGCAGCTCGCCAAAGCGGGCGAGATGCTGGGGCGGGTCGACGAGGCGCTGAAGGCGTTCACGCACCCCGCAGACCGACGCGGCCTGGTCTGGGACATCCGGCACTTCCACCGGCTGACCGGCCTGCTCGAGTACACACCGATCCCCGAGCACCGCCGGATGGCCGAGACCGTCTTCAGGCACTTCGATGTCGCCGTCGTCCCGAGGCTGAGCGATCTCGAGACGCAAGTGATCCACGGCGACTTCAGCCCCTACAACATCGTCGTGGATCAAAAGAGTGATCACTTCGTCACCGGGGTCATCGACTTCGGCGACACCGTGCGCAGTGCGGTGATCTTCGATCCCGCAGTTCCCATGGCGAACCTGCTCGGCAGGACGCCGGATCATCCCTGGCGGGACGCATGCGCGTTCGTCGCCGGGTACCAACGGGAGCGGCCGGTCCACCCCTCGGAACTTCCGCTGCTCCCCATTGCCGCGTTGGCGCGACTCACACTGCGTGCGCTGATCACGAACTGGCGCGCCGAGCGCGCACCCGAACGGCGCGAGTACCTCCTGGATCACGCCAAGGACGACTGGATCAATGTCGAGCGTTCCTTGGCCGTGAGCCTGGATGACGTCGTCGCGCACCTATGGGAAGCCCGTCATGGGCATTCCTGAAATTCAAGTCCCCAACAGGTGCGGTTCCCGCAGAGCAAGACAGGAGCATCCTCATGGCCATTCCCTCCCTGCAGTTCCGGCCGAAATACGTCTCGTTCGACTGCTACGGCACGTTGATCGAATACCCGATCACCCCCATCACGTATGAACTCGTCGGCGACCAGATCCCCGCGGAGCAGTGGGACCAGTTCGTGCGGGAGTTCCGCGGTTACCGCTACGACCAGGTCCGTGGCGAGTACTACCCCTACGAGCAGGTGCTGCAGGACTCCTTCGAGCGGGTCTGCCGCAAGTGGGGTGTGAAGGCGGCGCCGGACGCCGGCAAGCGGTTCGCCGACGGCGTCCGCAGCTGGGGTCCGCACCCGGACGTGGTGAAGCCGCTGAAGAAGATGGCCGAGCACTACAAGCTGGTGATTCTCTCCAACGCGGACGACTCCTTCCTCGCGGAGAGCGTGCCCAAGCTCGGGGCGGACTTCCACGCGGTCCTCACCGCGGAGCAGGCCGGCTACTACAAGCCCCGCTACGCCGCCTTCGAGTACATGCTCGAGAAGCTCAACGCGTCCCCCGAGGACTTCGTGCACGTCGCCTCGCACACCCGTTACGACCACCAGTCGATGCACGACATGGGCTTCCGCAACCTGGTCCTGCTGGACCGCGGTTACGACCCGGTGACCCACGGCTACGACTACGTCACCGTGAAGTCCCTGGACGACCTCAACACCATGCTCGGCATCTGACCCAAGGCAACACACCAGTCCCGCACGGCACACACCCGAGCTCTTCCCAAGTCCTTGTGCACGCCATCGCCCGGATGCGGCCCGTCTTCGCCGCGCCGGCCATGCTGATTGTGGTCGTACCGCACTTCATCAGTGCCCTGGTGCGCACCTACGGCTGGATCATCATGCTCGGTCGTCCTCTGCCACGGATACCAGGCGTCCAGCCCCCTTACCGACATGAGCTACCACGACGCACGCGAGGTGCTGCACAGCAACCTGCTGTGCGCGTTCCTGGTCATGAAGCACCTGATGCCGCGGGCTTGGGAGACGGGGCGTCGATGGTGCGCGTCAGCTCGCGGCTCGGCATGGTCGGCATGCCGAACCAGACCATGTACTCCGCGGCCAAGGGTGGCCTCATCGCGCTCGCGCGCGGCGCCGCCATCGAATGGGCGGACCGCAACATCCATCCGTGTCACCATGGTCGCGCCCGGACTGACCGCGACGCCCGTCATCGAGGCGTCGTTCCAGCGGCGACCCGATCCCGCGGCCTACCGGCGCACCCGCGAGGACTCCATCCCGATCGGCCGACTCGCCACCCCCGAAGAGGTCGCCGACGCGGTTCTCTTCCTCGCCTGCCGCGAGTCGTCGTGCATTACCGGCGCCGTCCTTCCGGTGGACGGTGGCTACACGGCGTTCTGAGCCGGGCCCGGACTGCCGGACGCTGCCTTCTGTCAAAGAGCTCGACCGGCTCGGTGCTGCCGGACCGACGTCGTACGCGAACCGCCGCCTAAGCTGAAACAGGCAGCCTTCCTCCGTTGCGGATCATCCGGAAGAGCCTCTGGAGGCAGTCGGTGAGAGACGTCGGAATCGACCGCAGGGCCTTCCTGAGCGGAGCCGGCTCGGTCGCGCTCGGCGTTTCCGCCACCTCGCTCACCGCGTGCGAGAGCCGCGACGACCGAGGGAGCACCAAGAGCGGCAAAACGCTCGTCGTCCGCAACTTCGGGGGCGCCTACGGTGAAGCGAACCGCGAAGCCGTCTACGACCCCTTCAGCAGGGAAACAGGCATCCGGGTCAAGGCCGTGAACTTCGGGCACGAGCAGATGCTCGCCCAGATCAAGGAGGATCGTCCGCGGTTCGACGTCATGGACATCGACATGTCCAACCTGGCGCGCTTCGAGCACGAGGACGCCTCCGAGCCACTGGACTACGGCCGGTTGAAGAACACCAGGAACGCGGGCATCGCCCAGTCCCTCCTCACCCGCAACGGCGTGGGCAAGAGCTACTGGGCCAGCGTGCTCGCCTACCGGACCGACGCCTGCGACGGGAGGAAGCCCGCCTCGTGGGCGGACTTCTGGAACCTCGCGGCCTTCCCGGGCAGCCGCGCACTGCAAGGTGAGGTGGACTGGCCCGAGCTGGAGTTCGCCCTGCTGGCCGACGGTGTACCGCTCGACCGGCCCTACCCCCTCGACGTGAACCGCGCCTTCAAGGTCCTCGACGAGATCAAGGGCTCCGTGCGGACGTACTGGGAGTACGGCGCCGAACCGGGCGAGCTGCTGTCCCGCAACCAGGTCGTGGCGTCCAGCACCTGGGCCGGCCGCCTCCAGCACCTGAT
This sequence comes from Streptomyces sp. NPDC006265, assembly GCF_040613555.1. Taxonomy (NCBI): domain Bacteria; kingdom Bacillati; phylum Actinomycetota; class Actinomycetes; order Kitasatosporales; family Streptomycetaceae; genus Streptomyces; species Streptomyces sp. NPDC006265. The sequence goes on along the minus strand of NZ_JBEXSH010000618.1, from coordinate 88 downwards.
CGAACGCGGGTCGACGCAGGGCTAAGGGTGGAACGGTGGCCGCCGGCAGAGCCACCGCTAAGGGATTTCCCATTGCTCCGCGAATCTG
>NZ_JBEXSH010000617.1:0-5526 GCF_040613555.1 Streptomyces sp. NPDC006265 | reverse complement strand
TCCGAGTCGATCTTCTGCTCCTCCTCGGGGCCGGAGACCTCCACGAAGGCGTACGCCCTGGTCCCGCGCGGCAACGCCTCCAGGGCGCAGGCGATCGCGGGCAGCGCGCTCTCGTCACCGACGAGCAGGTGCCAGTCCGCGTCCGGGTCGGGTGCGTACGCCCCACCGGGTCCCGTGAAGCGGACGGTCTCGCCCGGCCGGACGCGCGCGGCCCACGGGCCGGCCAGGCCCTCGTCGCCGTGGATGACGAAGTCCAGCGTCAGCTCGCGGTGCTCGGCGTCCCAGTGGCGGACCGTGTAGGTCCGGGTCACCGGCCACTGTTCGCGTGGCAGCCCGTCCCTGACGCGCTGCAGGTCGAAGGGTTCCGGATAGGTGACGCCCGCGGGCGGGAACAGCAGCTTCACGTAGTGGTCGGTGCACGCGCCCGCCGCGAAGTCGGCGAGGTTCTCGCCGCCGAGCACCACGCGCTGCATGTGCGGGGTCAGCCGCTCGGTGCGCACGACCTGCGCGGAATGGACCTTGCGCGGCTGGCGTCCCGGTCGCTCTGCCATGAGGACCTCCCTGTCTCGCATAGTTAGGGTAACCTAAGTTAGCACCCCACCCCCACTTCGCACCTCTTGCGGCGAGAGATCACGTCGAGAGCGTCGACATCAGCCGCTCCAGGGACCCACCCAGTCCCCAGCGGGCCGCCAGCGCCTGAAGTGCCGCCGGGTCGCGCGGCGTGCGGGGCAGCGTCGTGGAAACGTCGGGCAGGGGTACGTCGTCCGCGACCCGGACCACCTTCGGCGCGACCGCGAGATAGGGACGCGCCTCGTCCAGTCGCCTGCGCTGGGTCGGCGTCAGCTTCGACCCCCGGTCCTCGATCGCCGCCATGATCCCGGCCAGGTCCCCGAACTCGGCCAGCAGCTTGGCGGCTGTCTTCTCACCGATGCCCGGCACGCCCGGCAGGCCGTCACTCGGGTCGCCGCGCAACAGGGCCAGATCCGCGTACCCGCTGCCGTCCACCCCATACTTCTCACGCAGCACCGCCTCATCGGTGTGCTGCAGCGTCCCCACGCCCTTCAGCGGGTACAGCACGCGCACCCCGCGCGCGTCGTCCACCAGTTGGTACAGGTCGCGGTCGCCCGTGACGATGTCGACCGGGCCGTTCGCCCCGGCGGTGAATGTGCCGATGACGTCGTCCGCCTCGTAGCCGGCGACGCCCACGCGGGCGATGCCCACCGCGTCCAGCACCGCCTCGATGACCGGCACCTGCGGCGACAGCGTGTCGGGCACTTCCTCCTCGTCCGGGCCCACCGCGTGCTCCTCGGCGACTCGGTGCGCCTTGTAGGAGGGGATCAGGTCCACCCGCCACTGCGGCCGCCAGTCGGCGTCCATACAGGCCACCAGGAGGTCCGGCCGGTGGTCCTTGACCAGGCGGTCGATGAAGTCGAGCAGTCCGCGCACGGCGTTCACCGGCGTACCGTCCGGGGCCCGGACCGAGTCCGGGACGCCGAAGTAGGCGCGGAAGTACAGGGAAGCGGTGTCGAGGAGCATCAGTCGTCCGGTCACGCCACGCATCATGCCGTACGCCGCCGACAGCGCCTCGCCGCAGCGCAACGCGTTGCACTCTGCGCTTTCGGTGTGAAGCGTCCCACTTTCGAGTTTGCTGCCGGGGATCGGGGGGAGGTGCCGCCCCGGAGCGAGGCTGGTTGCGCATTTCAACTGTTTGCGCCTGGTCCTCGCTCTGTTCTGTTGCCGTCTAAATAGAGGTGCACGTGTCAGCAACGCTCGAGGCCGAGAGCCTCTACAAAGTGTTCGGCAGAAGACCGGACCGAGCGGTCGAGCGGCTCCGCGACGGAGCCGACCGTGAGGAACTGCGCGCCGAGGGCACGACCGCCGCCGTGGTCGACGCGTCCTTCACCGTGGAGCCCGGCCAGATCTTCGTCGTCATGGGCCTGTCCGGTTCCGGCAAGTCCACCCTGTTGCGCATGCTGAACGGCCTGCTCGAGCCGACCGCCGGGCATGTGCGCTTCGACGGCCAGGACCTGACCACGCTCGGCGCCCGCGAACTGCGCGAGGTCCGCTCCAAGAAGATCAGCATGGTGTTCCAGCACTTCGCGCTCTTCCCGCACCGCAGCGTGCGTGAGAACGCCGCCTACGGTCTGGAAGTGCAGGGCGTGCCCCGCGCCGAGCGCGCACGCCGCGCCGACGAGGCGCTCGCCCTGTGCGGCCTGTCCGGCTGGGAGAAGTCCTGGCCCGACGAGCTGTCCGGCGGCATGCAGCAGCGCGTCGGCCTCGCCCGCGCGCTCGCCACCGACGCCGACCTGCTGCTGATGGACGAGTCCTTCAGTGCCCTGGACCCGCTGATCCGCCGTGACATGCAGGACCAGCTGCTGGAACTCCAGCAGAAGCTCAAGAAGACGATCGTCTTCATCACCCACGACCTGAACGAGGCCATGCGCCTGGGCGACCGCATCGCCGTCATGCGCGACGGCCGCATCGTCCAGATCGGCACCGCCCAGGACATCCTGCTGCGGCCGGAGAACGACTACGTCGCCTCCTTCACCCAGGACGTCGACCGCTCCCGCGTCCTGACCGCGGGCGACGTCATGGACACCTCGGTCACCGGTGACGACCCCGGCTGCCACTGCGAGACCGCCACGCCCGACACCCCGTTCACGGAGCTGTGCGCGATCAGCGCCCGGTTGACTCACCCCGTCGCGGTGCTCGACGCGAAGCGGAAACTCGTCGGAGTGGTCACGGGACAACGCCTCGTCGGCTTCCTCGGCGACGAGCAGTCCGCCCCGACGACCTGCGAATTCCCGCGGGACAACGGCGGAGACAAGGTGGTGACCCGTGCCTAGGATTCAGTTCGGCAACTGGGTCGAGGACGCTGTCGACTGGTTGCAGTCTCACCTGACGTGGGTCTTCGACGTCGTCCAAGTCGTGCTGGGCGGTATGTACGACGGTGTTGACGCCGTGCTCGGTGGCGGTGAGCCCCTCCTGATGATCGGCATCTTGACAGTGATCGCCTGGTGGCTACGCGGCCTGGTCTCCGGGGCGGTCGCCTTCGTGGGTCTCGTGCTCATCGACGCGCTCGGGTTGTGGGGCGATGCGATGGACACGCTGTCGCTCGTGCTCGTGGCCGCCGTCATCACGGTCGTGATCGCGGTTCCCCTGGGTATCTGGGCTGCTCGCAGCAAGCGGGTCAGTGCTCAGCTGCGGCCGGTGCTCGACGTCATGCAGACGATGCCGGCCTTCGTCTACCTCATTCCCGGCGTCATGTTCTTCGGCGTCGGAACGACTCCCGGCTTGCTGGCGACGATCATCTTCGCGATGCCGCCCGGAGTCCGTATGACCGAACTCGGCATCCGGCAGGTCGACAGCGAGCTCATTGAAGCGGCCGAGGCGTTCGGTACCAGCCCGCGTGACACCCTCACCCGTGTGCAGCTGCCACTCGCCCTGCCAACGATCATGGCCGGTGTCAATCAGGTGATCATGCTGGCCCTGTCGATGGTTGTCATCGGAGGCATGGCGGGCGCAGGTGGTCTCGGTGAACAGGTGTACTCCGCGATCACACAGCTGAAGGTCGGCCTTGCCGCCGAGAGCGGCACCGCCGTGGTCATTCTCGCCATGTACCTGGACCGGATGACCGGAGCACTGGGCGAGCGCGTCTCCCCGCTGGGACGCCGGGCCGCCGCCAAGACGGCGGCCGTCGCCGGACGTGTCAGGTTCGCGCACTACCGGCCCGCCGGCTCGGTCGCCGTCGTCGGCGTGGTCGTCCTCGCGCTGATAGCGGGCGGTATGAACCTGTTCGGCCCCGACCGGTCCGAGGCCCGGCCGAGTGCGAACGTGGGCCAAGGCAAGCAGATCAACATCGGCTACATCCCCTGGGACGAGGGCACCGCCACCACGTATCTGTGGAAGGAACTGCTGGAGGAGCGCGGTTACAAGACCAACGTCAAGCAGCTCGACCCTGGTCCGCTCTACTCGGGTGTGGCCCGTGGGGACATCGACTTCCAGACCGATGCCTGGTTGCCGACGACGCACAAGGCGTACTGGGACAAGTACGGTTCGCAGCTCGAGGATCTTGGATCGTGGTACGGGCCGACGTCTTTGGAGTTGACGGTGCCCTCGTATGTGAAGGGCATCGATTCCCTGGCGGATCTGAAGGGGCAGGGGAAGAAGTTCGGTGGCAAGATCATCGGTATCGAGGCCAGTGCCGGGATGATGGGGACGCTGAACAAGGACGTCCTGAAGGCCTATGGGCTGGAGGGCGAGTACAAGGTGGTGTCGTCGAGTACGTCGTCGATGCTGGCGGAGCTGGATCGGTCCATCAAGAAGAAGGAGCCGGTGGTGGTGACCCTGTGGTCGCCGCACTGGGCGTACGGGAAGTACGACCTGAAGAAGCTGAAGGACCCGAAGGGTGCCTGGGGCAAGGGTGAACAGATCCACACCGTCGCCCACAAGGGCTTCTCCGCCAAGGACCCGGTCGCTGCGCAGTGGCTGAAGAATTTCAAGCTCACCGAGAAGCAGCTGACCACTCTGGAGAACGAGATCCGCGCTGCCGGTGAGGGGCACGAGCAGGACGGTGTACAGACCTGGCTGAAGAAGAACCCCGGCCTGGCGGACAAGCTCGCTCCGAACCCCTCAGGGACCAAGGCGCAGGGCAAGGACGCGGGCAAGACTGTCAATATGGGCTACTTCCCGTGGGACGAGGCCATTGCCGCCTCCTATCTGTGGCAGAACATTCTGGAGGACCGCGGATACAAGCCACAGCTCAAGCAGCTCGACCCCGGTCCGTTGTATTCGTCTCTCGCGCAGGGGCAGATGGACGTGCAATTGGATGCCTGGTTGCCGACGACGCACAAGGCGTACTGGGACAAGTACGGTTCGCAGCTCGAGGATCTTGGATCGTGGTACGGGCCGACGTCTTTGGAGTTGACGGTGCCCTCGTATGTGAAGGGCATCGATTCCCTGGCGGATCTGAAGGGGCAGGGGAAGAAGTTCGGTGGCAAGATCATCGGTATCGAGGCCAGTGCCGGGATGATGGGGACGCTGAACAAGGACGTCCTGAAGGCCTATGGGCTGGAGGGCGAGTACAAGGTGGTGTCGTCGAGTACGTCGTCGATGCTGGCGGAGCTGGATCGGTCCATCAAGAAGAAGGAGCCGGTGGTGGTGACCCTGTGGTCGCCGCACTGGGCGTACGGGAAGTACGACCTGAAGAAGCTGAAGGACCCGAAGGGTGCCTGGGGCAAGGGTGAACAGATCCACACCGTCGCCCACAAGGGCTTCAGCAAGGAATTCTATGAGTTCTCTGGATGGCTCAAGGATTTCAGGATGACCGAACCGCAACTGGCCTCCCTCGAAGTGGCGATACAAAAGGGAGGCGCCGGAAATGAGAAGGCTTCCGCACGCCAGTGGCTGGACGCTCGGCCGGGTTTGGAAGATCCCGCCGTTGTCGCCGAGCATCTGGGCCACATGCGCGGAACCGCAGGAAGGGCAGCTGAGGCGGGTGGACATGTCCCGTGTGATCGCTGCTTC
>NZ_JBEXSH010000616.1:0-5539 GCF_040613555.1 Streptomyces sp. NPDC006265 | reverse complement strand
GGGTTCTTTGCTGTGTCCGCTCGCTGTGTCCGCCGAGATGAGCCGGTCGGCTGCGCCGGCTCACCGAGATCAGCCGGTCAGCCGCGCCGGTCCGCGACCGCCCACGACGCCAGCCCCACGGCCCCCGCCACCCCGAACACGGCAGGCCAGGCACCCACCTTCTTCGCCAGCGGATGAGACCCGGCGAAGGCGGCGACATACGCGGCCGACAACGCCCCCGCGGCCACCCCACCGGCCTGCTGCCGCCACTGCCGCGCGGCCGCCACCCCGGCCACGGCGAGTACGACCCCGCCGAGCGGCCGCTGCCTGGTCCAGCGGGCCACGCCGTACCCGCCCACGAGCCCGCTCGCGGCAACCACCGCACTGGGAACCTTCGCCATACCTGCCTCCTGCGTCCTACGCCCTGCTCGGGATCTTGAGGCTAACCCCCACGCTGCCGGACCCACCCGCCAGGGGCCCGGCAGGCGTCGCCCACCCCGGAAACCCGAACCTGAGCCCAGGCTTGTCAAGTTTCCTCCTTCGAGCTATATAAGAAGACGCAGACCGTAGGGCATCGCACCCACTGCACCTGAAGAGAGGAGTGACCAGTGATGCTCATGCGCACGGACCCCTTCCGTGAGCTCGACCGACTCACCCAGCAGGTCTTCGGCCCCGCCACCCCCCGCCCGTCGGCGATGGCGATGGACGCCTACCGCTCCGGTGACGACTTCTTCGTCCACTTCGACCTCCCCGGCATCGACCCCGAGACGATCGAGCTGGACGTGGAGCGCAACGTCCTGAACGTACGAGCCGAGCGCAGGTCCCCCGCCCCCGAGGGCGCGGAACCCCTCGTCGCCGAGCGCCCCACCGGCACCTTCACGCGCCAGCTCTTCCTCGGCGACACGCTGGACACGGAGCGCATCGACGCCTCCTACGATTCCGGCGTCCTGACCCTGCGCATCCCGGTGGCCGAGCAGGCCAAGCCCCGCCGTATCCAGATCACGGGCGGCGACACGCGCAGGCAGATCGGCAGCTGAGCCCGCCGCACCGCCCACGGGTACGTCGCGCCGCCGGTACGAGCTCCCGGCGGCGGCGCGACCCGGACCGCAACCACGCACCCGATCGCACGCACCCGATCGCACGCACCCGGAGGAAAATCCCGCACATGAGCACGGCGACAGTGCCCAGTGTGACCACGAGGCCCCACCCCCAAGGCGACGGCACCACCTGGACCCAACTGACCGAAGACGTCCGGCAGTCGGGCCAGTACGCCACCCGGTCGAAGGCCGAGCAGGTCACCCGGACCGTCCTCACCGCCCTCGGCGCCCACGTCATCGGCGACGAACGGGTCGACCTCGCCCGCGCCCTGCCCGAGGAGGCCGCCCGGTTGATCGCCTCCCAGATCCCGGCCACACACCCGCTGACGGCCGCGCAGTTCGTCGACGAGGTCGCGTCCCGCACCCCGGGAGCCACATCCGCCACGGCCCGCTGGGACGTCAGCTCGGTCCTCAGCACGCTGCCGCCCCTCATCGGCGACGACCTGGTCACCCGCATCCTGGCCCAACTCCCCGCCGGCTACGCCCTCCTGTTCGGCCGAGCGGACCTGACCCCGGCACCGTAGGCTCCGCCAGCGCGCACGACGGCCACCCCTCGACCGACCGGGGTGGCCGTCGCGCAGACGGCCGCGTCAACGACAACGGGGGGCTTCCTTGACTCACACGACGTCCGGAACCCTCACCACCCCCGACGGCACGCACCTCGCCTACGCAGACCACCGCCCCGCCGGGGACCCCAAGGTCACGTTCCTCCTCCTGCACGGCCTGGCAGGCCACCAGGGCGAGTGGGACACCCTCGCCGCGCAGCTGTCGGCCGACGGCCACCGCGTGATGACGTACGACGCCCGAGGCCACGGCGCCAGCACCCGCACACCGGCGACCACGACCCGCGAGGCCCACGTCCAGGACGCCGTAACTCTGATCGAGGAACTGGGACTGGCCCCCACAGCCCTCCACCAGCCGGGGTGCGCCCGGATTGAGAGCCGGGACGCTCGCATGGGGAGGAGTACTTCGCGCAGCGAACGAAGAACCGTGCCGTTCGCGGAGACGGAGGCCCCCGCATTGCTGGTTCTCGTTCGCCTGCGGCTGCCCAGGTCTTTCGGCGGCAGCGCTGGGCCGCCGTCGACCGCTTCCTCATGTTCCCGGTCTCGCGGGTCACGTACACGGTGGAGTCGGCTCCGCGCGCGGCGGAACCTGCCGCGGCACCCCGCCAGCCCACCTGCAGCAACCCCGTCGATGCCCGCTTTGTGCTGCCTCGGCCTCCGGGTCACAACTGAACCCACACGAAACAAGGTCTTGTCGCTGGCTTAAAACGATGGTTATTTTAACCGCCATTCGAAGTCCGGCCTGATCATCCGGGCGACCTCAAGGCGTGTGCATGTCTCAAGGAAGGGCAGTGCCATGACGCTTGACAGCGCGCGGTTTTCTCGTCGGGGTTTTCTGGGGCTGGGAGTCGCGGCGGGGGTCATCACGCTGACGGCGTGCGGGTCCGGCGCCGGTGCCGCCGACGCTCCGCTGGTGATGACGGTGTGGGGCGGCGACCCCGACCGCAAGACGTATCAGGCCCGCATCGACCTGCTGGTCAAGAAGCACCCGGACCTCAAGGTCAAGCTCCAGCTGATCCCGGGCGACGCGTACCCGCAGAAGGTGCAGACGATGATCGCCGGCGGCACCGGGCCGGACATCATGCAGGTCGCCGAGAGCGTCAACACGTACTCCAGCAAGAACCAGCTGCTGCCCCTCGATGACCTCGCCAAGAAGGCGAAGCTCGACCCCGGGCAGCGGTTCGGCCCGGTCGGCTCGCTCTACACGTACGAGGACAAGCTCTACGCGATCCCGGACCGCTCGGGCGCGGTCACCGTGTTCTACAACAAGGACATGTTCGACAAGAAGGGCATCAAGGCCCCCACCGCGGACTGGACCTGGGACGACGCCCTCGACGCGTTCAAGGAGCTGACGGTCCCCGGCAAGGTATGGGGATACAGCGGTGCCGAGTGGTTTCCGCAGTGGTGGAGTCTCGCCTACCAGAACGGCGGCACCATCATCGACGCCCAGGGCCGGCCCGCGGTCGACAGCGACGAGGTGATCGAGGCGCTCCAGTGGGCGGGCGACCTGGTCTTCAAGCACAAGGTGGTGCCGAGCAAGGCGGACTACGCCGACATGGGCCCCGACATCGGCGGCGACCAGGCGTTCCCCAACCAGAAGGTCGCCACCCACGCCAACGGCTTCTGGGTGATGTCGGGCCTGACGAAGGTGACGTTCGGCTGGGACATCGCGCCCATGTGGCGCGGCAGGAAACAGGCCGTGTCGGCGTTCGGCAGCGGCCTGGCGATCTCCCGCACCTCCAAGCAGCGCGACAACGCCTTCAAGGCGATCGACTTCCTCACCTCCGCCGAGGCACAGAAGGTGATCATCGCCTCCGGTCAGGACGTGCCGGCCAGCCTGGAGGTGCAGAAGAGCCAGGCCTTCCTCAAGCCGTCCTGGATGAAGACGGACGTCGACATGGGCGTGTTCGCCGAGTCGAGCGCGTTCGTCTTCCGGGCGCCGTTCATCCCCGAGTGGAACCAGATGATCGACACGATCTCCAACGGCCTCGCCGACTTCTGGCTCGGCAAGGAGCGCAGCGCCAAGAAGGCGCTGACGGCCGTGCAGAAGGACCTCGAGTCCCTCATCAAGTCCGGGGCATGACCGGCTGTGGCAACCTCGACCGTCCCCAAGGCCGCCCCCACGGCCGCGGAGAAGCCCCCCTCACCCAGGAAGCCCAAGCTATCCAAGCGCCGGCGCCGTGAGGCGCTCTCCTTCTACCTGTTCGTCTCCCCGTGGATGATCGGCTTCCTGGTCTTCCTGCTCGGACCGATGATCGCGTCGGTCTACTACTCCCTGACCGACTGGGACTCCTTCAACCCGCCGAAGTGGGTCGGCTTCCAGAACTACGTCACAGCCCTCACCGACGACCCGGTGTTCTGGAAGGCCCTGTGGAACACCTTCTACTACGCGGCGATCTCGGTCCCGCTGGGCCTGGTGCTCGGGCTCTGGCTGGCCAACCTGCTCAACAAGCAGGTCAGGGCCCGCAAGCTGTTCCGCACCCTGATCTATCTGCCGACGCTGATTCCGCTGGTCGCCACGGCGATGATCTTCCGGATGGTGCTTGCACCGAACGGCCCGATCAACGACTTCCTCGGCCTGTTCGGCCTCTCGGGCCCCAACTGGCTGCTCGACGGCCCCTGGGTCAAGCCCGCCCTGATCCTGATGTCGGCGTGGGGCGCGGGTGCCGCGACCGTGCTGCTGCTCGCCGCGATGAAGGGCATCCCGCGTGAACTGTACGAGGCGGCCGAGGTCGACGGCGCGAGCGCGACGCGGCAGTTCTGGAGCATCACGCTGCCGCATCTGACGCCCATCATCTTCTTCAACCTGATCATGGGCCTGATCAACGCGTTCCAGATCTTCTCGCAGGTCTACATCCTGATCCCCAAGGGCAAGAACCCCGCGGGCTACGACGCGGCCCAGACCATGGTGCCGCTCCTGTTCGACCAGGCGTTCAGCTACTACCGCATGGGCTACGCCTCGGCGATCTCCTGGCTGCTGTTCCTGGTGATCATGGTGTTCACGGTGATCGCCTTCCGCACCACCCGGCGCTGGGTGTTCTACGAGACCGAGGTGAAGTGATGGCGACCCTGGCGACCCCGGTGCGCAAGCGCGGGCACGAGGACCCGCCCGCGCAGGGGCAGGCCCCCGCCGTACGGGCGTTCCGCGCGACCCCGTTCACCTACGGCACCCTGCTGATCGTCGCGGCGATCCTGACCACCCCGCTGGTCTTCGTCGGTTCGATCGCCCTGGCCGGCGACGCCACCGTGAACAACGGCGGGTTCACGATCATCCCGCGCGAGTTCAACTGGGATAATTTCTCCCGGGTGTTCACCACCGAACTGCCGGTGGGCACCTTCCTGCTCAACTCGGTGCTCATCTCGCTGTTCTCGGTGGCGGGACAGGTCCTCTCCAGCGGCCTGGTCGGCTACGCCTTCGCGCGGCTGCGGGCGCCGGGCAAGAACACGATGTTCCTCGTCGTCATCGCCACGATGATGATCCCGACGCAGATCACGATGATCCCCCAGTTCATCCTGTTCCGGGACCTGGGCTGGGTGAACACCTTCCTGCCGCTGATCGTGCCGAACTTCTTCTCCAACGCCTTCAACGTCTTCCTGGTACGCCAGTTCGTCTCCCGGCTGCCCAGCGAGCTCGACGAGGCCGAGAAGAAGACGCCCAGCGAGACGCCGAGCGACGACGACACCGGCGAGCCGACCGACACGAGCACCGACGACGGCACCGGTACGGGCAACGGAAACGGCAACTGGACGCCGTCCTACTCGCCCTCCTACAGGCCGTCGCAGAGCGCGCCCGAGTCGCCCACCGGGCAGCCGTCGGACCAGCCGACGACCGCGGAGCCGACAGGCCACTGATCGCGCCCGGCACGACGCCGTCTCCTCTCCCGTGCGGCAGGGGCACAA
>NZ_JBEXSH010000615.1:0-5558 GCF_040613555.1 Streptomyces sp. NPDC006265 | reverse complement strand
GACCGGCACGCGCGCGTGGTGGAGCTCAACCTGCTCGCGCCGCTGACCGTCTCCCTCGCCGCCTACGACCGGCTCCGGTGCGCCCGGGGCTCGATCGTCATGATCGGCAGCGTCAGCGGCGGCCGCCCCTCGCCCGGCACCGCCGCCTACGGTGCCGCCAAGGCGGGCCTGGAGAGCCTCGCCCGCTCGATGGCCGTGGAGTGGGCACCCGACGTCCGGGTCAACACCCTCGTCGTGGGCATGGTCCGCACGGAACGGGCCCACCTCCACTACGGCGACCGGGACGGCATCGCCGCCGTCGGCCGCACGGTCCCGCTGGGGCGCCTGGCCGAGCCGTCCGACGTGGGTTCCGCCGCGGTGTTCCTGGCGTCCGGCGCCGCCGCCTACATCAGCGGGGCGAGCCTGCTGGTCCACGGGGGCGGGGAACGCCCGGCGTTCCTCGACGCGGCCACCGCCGGCCCCACATCCGCCGCGGACAGGGAGAGCTGACATGACCGGAGAGCCGGATGACCGGGGAGCTGACATGAGCGGACTCTGCGCGGGCCGGGTCGTGGTCGTGACGGGCGCGGGCCGGGGACTCGGCCGGGCCCACGCGCTCGCGTTCGCGGCCGAAGGTGCCCGGCTCGTCGTCAACGACCTCGGCGTGGGCCTCGACGGCACGCCCGAACCCGACGGCCCCGCCGCCCGGGTCGCGGAAGAGATCCGCGCGGCGGGCGGCGAGGCGGTGGCGCACGGCGGCGACATCGCCACGGCCGAGGGCGCCGCCTCACTCGTCCGCACCGCCCTGGAGACTTACGGCCGGCTCGACACCCTCGTCAACAACGCGGGCTTCCTGCGCGACCGCGTGCTGGTCAACCTCGACGAGGACGACTTCGACGCCGTCATACGCGTCCACCTCAAGGGCCACTTCCTGCCCCTGCGGCACGCGGCCGCGCACTGGCGGTCCGAGGCGAAGGCGGGCCGCCGGCCCGAGGCCCGGATCATCAACACCAGCAGCGGCGCGGGCCTGCTCGGCTCGGTCGGGCAGGGCAACTACAGCGCCGCCAAGGCCGCAGTCGTCGCCCTGACCCTGGTCGCCGCGGCCGAACTGCGGCGCTACGGCGTCCAGGTCAACGCGATCGCCCCCGCCGCCCGGACCCGGATGACGGAACGCACCTTCGCCGACACCATGACGCCCCCCGACTCCGGCTTCGACGCCATGGCCCCGGAGAACGTCTCACCCCTGGTGGTCTGGCTGGGCTCCCCGGCCAGCGCGGGGGTGACGGGCCGGGTCTTCGAGGCGGAGGGCGGCCGGATCACGGTGATGGAGGGCTGGCGGCCGGGTCCGAGCACGGACAAGGACGGCCGGTGGACCCCGGCCGAGGCGGGGGAGCAAGCCCGGAAACTCCTGTCGGAGGCGGCCGAGCCCGGACCGGTGTACGGCGCCCGGTAGGTCACGTGTCGCACTCCAGCACGCTCCGGCACAACGCGCACCGCGCCCGGACCCGCCCCCGCACCGGCACCCTGATCCGCTGATGGCACGTGGGGCAGGGGAACGACACCCGCAGCCGACCGCCCCCGTCGGGGGAGAACGCGTACCGCACCCCCGGCTGCGGCGGACCCGCCGGCGCGTGCCGCCGGTCCCGGGCGTACCGCCGCCGCCCCGCCCACCCCGCCGCGGTCAGCGGCGGCTGCTGCCCGTCCCGGCGGGCCAGCTCCGTCCCCTTCCCGTACGCCGTGTACGCCTGCGCACTGGTGAACCACACCGACGGATCCTCACCGAAGACCAGCGCCCGCTTGGCCAGCACGTACCCGAACTCCTCCGGCGTGAGATACCCCAGCTTCTGCGAGGACGCCCCGTCCTCCCGGTACGCGTCCAGCAGCAACCACCCCGCCCCCAGATACGTCGCCGCCGTGTCCGTGAGGATCTCGTTGTCCCGCATGCCCGGGAAGGACAGGTCGAGCCGGTGCAGGTACACGTGCATCACCTCGTGCGCGAGGGCCGCCCCGATGTCCCGCCGATGCGTACGGAACCGGTCGTTCAGCTCCACGAAGTACTCCGGCCCGGCCGCGAGCTCCACGCTCGCCGCATGCCGCATCTCCCGGAAACTCACGACCAGCCGGGCGTCCGGCAGCCGGTAGTGCCGCACCAGCTCGTGCGCCACCCGCTGCGCCCCCAGATACAGGTCGTCGGTGTCGCAGAACGCCACGTCGACCGGGAGCACGCTGGTCGCGAACGTCCGGACGGTGTCGTACGACAGACGCTTGTACAACGCCGTGATGGCGGCCCGCACCGTCTCCAGATGCGGGTAGCCGTGCTCGACCGGCCCGTCGTTCGCCACGCCTCACCCCCAAGACGCCCCTGAACCCGGTTCCACTGTACGAGGACCCACCCCGCCGCGGACGGGCCCCGGCACGGCGAAAACCGGTCGTCACCGGCCGACGCCCGACGGCAGAATCCGGGCCGTGACCCGCGAACAGCACACCGTCGCCGCCTCGCTCCGGGTGGGCGGCGAGGACGACGACCTCGCAAAGCTGCTCGACGAGGAACTGACCGCCTTCAACACCGCCGCCGCCGACGGGGCCGTCACCGAGCCGCTCTCCGTCCGCGTCACCGACGAGGCCGGCGCCCTGGTCGGCGGGCTCACCGCCTGGACCTGGGGCACCCTGTGCTCCGTGGACATGCTCTGGGTCCGCGAGGACCGGCGGCACTCCGGCTTCGGCGGCCGGCTCATGCGCGCGGCGGAGGCGGAGGCCGTCCGGCGCGGCTGCACCGACATGATCGTCTCCACGTACAGCTTCCAGGCACCCGGCTTCTACCCGAGGCTCGGCTTCCGGGAACGGGCCCGCATCCGGGGCGTCCCCGGCGGCCACGAGGACATCCACTTCCACAAGCGACTCCTACCGCCGAAGGATGAGACGGCCGGCGGCCACCCGGCGTGATCCCCGTAGGCTGACGCCCCATGACCACCAGCAACACCGGTTCCCGCGACGTCGACCCCGCCGTCCGCACAGAGCTCGCCCGGCTGCGCGACAGCATCGACAACATCGACGCGGCCGTCGTCCACATGCTCGCCGAGCGCTTCAAGGCCACCCAGCAGGTCGGCCACCTCAAGGCCCAGCACCAGCTGCCGCCCGCCGACCCGGCCCGCGAGGCCCGCCAGATCGCCCGGCTGCGCGCACTCGCCGAGAACGCCAAGCTGGACCCGGCCTTCGCCGAGAAGTTCCTGAACTTCATCGTCGCCGAGGTCATCCGCCACCACGAGCGCATCGCCGACGAAGCGCTCAACGGCACCACCACAAGCGGCAACTGACCTCGCGCGCACCCCTCGGGGGGGAGTGACACGGCGACCCGGCCGGGGCATGCTGCGCTGTACACAGCATGTCAGCTGACGAGCACTGCGCGTCAGTGTCCCGGACTACTCTGGACCTCCACGAGGGAGGGGCGTCGGGCCATGCCGTCGGATACCAGCATCCTCATCGTCGACGACCACGAGGACACGCTCTACGCGCTGGAGAGCGCCCTGGCTCCGCTGGGCCACCAGCTCAGCCGGGCCACCAGCGGCGACGAAGCACTCAAGCAGGTGCTGCGCGGCCAGGTCGGCCTGCTCCTGCTCGACGTGCGCATGCCCGGCGTCAGCGGGCTGGAGGTCGTGCGCTACATGCGGCGCGTGGAGCAGACCCAGCACATCCCCGTGATCCTGCTCACCGGCTTCGGCGCCGACCACGAACTGACCACCACCGCCTTCGCACTGGGCGTCGCCGACCTCGTCCTGAAGCCCGTCGACCCGTGGGCCCTGCGCACCAAGGTCCGCTACCTCTACGGCTCCCGCCGGCGCCAGCTCGCCCTGGAACGGGAGGTGCGCCGCCTTCGCGCCCTCACCGGGGAGCACACCGAGACCGCCGCACACACCCGCCCGGGCCTGCCGCACCCCGACGCGCGCGTACCGACACAGCGGCCCATGGGGGCGCACGCCGGGGAGCTGGAAAGGGACCGCACGTAGACCGGACATTGGGCACGTACCGATCCGCCCCTGTGCGTTGCCGACGCCATCAGGCAGCATGTCTCGCATGTCCGTACTGACGCGCGACGAAGCGCAGACCCGAGCAGAGCTCCTCGACGTCCACCGCTACACGATCGAACTCGACCTGACCGGCGGAGACGACACCTTCGACTCCCGCACCCTGATCAGGTTCGCTGCCCGCGTGGACGGGAACACCTTCGTCGAGCTCAAGCCCGCCGAGCTGCGCTCCGTCACCCTCGACGGACACCCCCTCGACCCGGAAGCCCTCGACGGCAACCGGCTCGCCCTGCCGCACCTCACCGCCGGCGAGCACGAACTGCGCGTGGACGCACGGATGCGCTACTCCCGCACCGGCGAAGGCATGCACCGCTTCACCGACCCCACCGACGGCGAGACCTACGTCTACACCCAGCTCTTCCTGGACGACGTCCAGCGGGTCTTCGCCGCCTTCGACCAGCCCGACCTGAAAGCCGTCTTCGAACTGTCGGTGCAGGCCCCCCAGGACTGGACCGTCCTCACCAACGGCATCACCGAACAGGCCGACGGCGTATGGAAGGCGGCCCCCACACCGCTCATCTCCACCTACCTCGTCGCCGTCGCCGCCGGCCCCTGGCACTCCGTGCGCACCGAGCACCGCGGCCTGCCCTTCGGCCTGCACTGCCGCCGCTCCCTCGCCCCCTACCTGGACGCCGACGCCGACGAACTCCTCGACATCACGCGCGCCTGCTTCGACCGCTACCACGAGAAGTTCGACGAGCCCTACCCGTTCGACTCCTACGACCAGGCCTTCGTCCCCGAGTTCAACGCCGGCGCCATGGAGAACCCGGGCCTGGTCACCTTCCGCGACGAGTTCGTCTACCGCTCCGCCGTCACCGACACCGAACGCCAGACCCGCGCCATGGTCATCGCCCACGAGATGGCCCACATGTGGTTCGGCGACCTCGTCACCCTCAAGTGGTGGGACGACATCTGGCTGAACGAGTCCTTCGCCGAATACATGGGCTACCAGACCCTCACCGAAGCCACCCGCTTCACCGACACCTGGACCGACTTCGGCGTCACCCGCAAGTCCTGGGGCTACGACGCCGACCAGCGCCCCTCCACCCACCCCGTCGCCCCCGAAGCCGTCGACGACACCGCCTCCGCGCTGCTCAACTTCGACGGCATCTCCTACGCCAAGGGCGCCAGCGCGCTGCGGCAACTGGTCGCCTGGCTCGGCGAGAAGGATTTCCTCGCCGGCATCAACACCCACTTCGCCCGGCACAGGTTCGCCAACGCCACCCTCGCCGACTTCATCGACAACCTCGCCGGCGCCACCGACCGCGATGTCCACGCCTGGGCCGACGCCTGGCTGCGCACCACCGGCGTCGACACCCTCACCCCGCGCATCACCCCCGGCGAGCACGGCACCTGCGCCCTCACCGTCGACCGCGCCGGCAGCCGCCCGCACCGCGTCGCCGCCGGCCTCTACGACCGGGACCTCGGCGACGACGGCGGCCAGCTCGTCCTGCGCGAACGCCTCCACCTGGACCTCCCGCGGACCGACGCCCACCC
>NZ_JBEXSH010000614.1:0-5560 GCF_040613555.1 Streptomyces sp. NPDC006265 | reverse complement strand
GTTCGTCGGGGGCGTGGAGGTGCTGCGCGGTGTCGATCTGACGGTGCGGCCCGGGGAGCGGCTCGCCCTGGTCGGGCCGTCCGGCGCCGGCAAGACCACGCTGAGCCGGCTGATGGCGGGCATCGACGCGCCGACCGCGGGCTCGGTGACGGTCGGCGGTGTGCCGGTCGTCGGGCTGGGACCGGAGCGGCTGCGCCGCCAGGTCGTCCTGGTCACCCAGGAGCACCACGTGTTCCTCGGCTCGGTCCGCGACAACCTGCGGATCGCCGAACCGTACGCCGGGGACGAACAGTTGTGGGACGCGCTGACCGTGGTCGGCGCCGACGGGTGGGTGCGGGAGCTGCCGCAGGGCCTGGACACCCCGCTGGGGCAGGGCGGTTGCCGTACCGACGGTTCACAGGCCCAGCAACTGGCTTTGGCCCGGGTGGTGCTGGCGGACCCGCACACGCTGATCCTCGACGAGGCGACCGCGTTGCTGGATCCGACGACCGCCCGGCACACCGAGCGGGCCCTGGCCGCGGTACTCGAAGGGCGCACCGTCATCGCCGTCGCACACCGGCTGCACACCGCGCACGACGCCGACCGGGTGGCGGTGATGGAGGACGGCCGGCTGACCGAACTCGGCACCCACGACGAACTGGTGGCGGCCGGCGGCGCCTACGCGGCACTGTGGCACTCCTGGCACGGGGATCTGCCCGAGGAGGGCGCAGCGCCCGCACAGCGGATCCGCCCGGGGACAGCGAAGCGTCCACTTGGCGACGCGTCCGTATAACGAACATGAACTTCCGGACAACGAACCGTTTCCGGCCATACTTTTGACGCGGTCCTGACAGAAAGCGCGCTCCCCTGTCACGCTTCCCACGACTGCTCCACAGGAACCCCACAGCAACACCTCCACCTCCCCAGGCCGGGCGACCCCCGGTCCCGCAGAAGGAGTCAGTGTTGAGAAGCAGTTCCCCGCGAAGAGGCACCTCCCACAGACGCACTCCCCACACCCCCCGCCGCACCGCGGCCGTGGCCCTCGTCGGCGTCGCCGCGCTGATGGCCGCCGCAGTCCAGAGCGGCACGGCCCTCGCGGCCCCCGAGAAGACACCGCCGGCCGCGAGCAAGGCGATACCCGGCTCGGAATCGCTCAAGCTCAGCCCCGCCCAGCGCGCCGCGCTGATCCGCAAGGCCGAGGCCGGCACGGCGCAGACCGCCCGGGACCTGGGTCTCGGAGCCAAGGAGAAGCTGGCCGTCCGTGACGTCGTGAAAGACGCCGACGGCACGGTCCACACCCGCTACGAGCGCACCTACGCCGGCCTGCCCGTCCTCGGCGGCGACCTCGTCGTCAAGGCCGCCAAGTCCGGTGCGACCAAGGCGGTCGTCAAGGCGACCCGCGCCGCCATCAAGCCGGCCACCACCACTGCCGCCGTCTCCGTAGCCAAGGCGGAGAAGCAGGCGCTGGCCGCCGCCAAGGCGGACGACGCCAAGAGCGCCGATGTCGACAAGGCCCCGCGCAAGGTGATCTGGGCCGCGAGCGGCAAGCCGGTCCTCGCCTACGAGACCGTCGTCGGAGGCCTCCAGAAGGACGGCACCCCGAACGAGCTGCACGTCGTCACCGACGCGGCCACGGGCGCCAAGCTCTACGAGTACCAGGGCATCGAGACCGGCACCGGCAACACGATGTACAGCGGCA
Organism: Streptomyces sp. NPDC006265; assembly: GCF_040613555.1. Classification (NCBI taxonomy): domain Bacteria; kingdom Bacillati; phylum Actinomycetota; class Actinomycetes; order Kitasatosporales; family Streptomycetaceae; genus Streptomyces; species Streptomyces sp. NPDC006265. The sequence continues at coordinate 3,882 of NZ_JBEXSH010000614.1, read as the reverse complement.
CGGTGACGCTCGGCACCACGCAGTCGGGGTCGACGTACAACCTGACCGACGGCGCGCGCGGCGGCCACAAGACGTACAACCTCAACCGCGGCAGCTCCGGCACCGGCACGCTGTTCTCCGGTCCCGACGACGTGTGGGGCAACGGCAGCCCCTCCAACACCGAGACCGCGGGCGCGGACGCCCACTACGGCGCGGCGCTGACGTGGGACTACTACAAGAACGTGCACGGGCGTTCGGGCATCAGGGGCGACGGCGTCGGCGCCTACTCCCGGGTCCACTACGGCAACAACTACGTCAACGCCTTCTGGTCCGACAGCTGCTTCTGCATGACCTACGGCGACGGGTCGGGCAATACCCACCCGCTGACGTCGATCGACGTGGCCGGTCACGAGATGACCCACGGCGTCACGTCCAACACCGCGGGCCTGAACTACAGCGGCGAGTCCGGCGGCCTGAACGAGGCCACCTCCGACATCTTCGGATCGACGGTCGAGTTCTACGCGAACAACTCCTCCGACGTCGGTGACTACCTCATCGGCGAGGAGATCGACATCAACGGCGACGGCAGCCCGCTGCGCTACATGGACAAGCCGAGCAAGGACGGCGCGTCCAAGGACAGCTGGTACTCGGGCATCGGCTCGATCGACGTGCACTACTCGTCGGGCCCCGCCAACCACTTCTTCTATCTGCTCTCCGAGGGCAGCGGCACCAAGACCATCAACGGTGTCACGTACAACTCGCCCACCTCGGACGGTCTTCCGGTCACCGGCATCGGCCGGGGCAAGGCGGAGAAGATCTGGTTCCGCGCGCTCACCACGAAGTTCACCTCGAACACCAACTACGCGGGCGCCCGTACCGGCACCCTCGCGGCCACGGGTGAGCTCTACGGCACGGACAGCGCCGAGTACAAGGCGGTCCAGGACGCGTGGGCGGGCATCAACGTCGGCGCACGCTCCGGCGGCGGGGGCGGCGGCGGCACGTCCTTCGAGAACACGGCCGACGTGGCGATCCCGGACCGAGGGGCCGCGGTCAACTCGCCGATCACCGTCTCCGGCCGGACGGGCAACGCGCCGTCCAACCTCCAGGTCGCGGTGGACATCGTCCACACCTACATCGGCGACCTCAAGGTGGACCTGGTGGCCCCCGACGGCTCGGTGTACACGCTGAAGGGCTACGGCACCGGCGGAAGCGCGGACAACATCAACACCACCTACACGGTGAACGCCTCCTCCGAGGTGGCCAACGGCGTCTGGAACCTGCGGGTCCAGGACAACGCGGCCATCGACACCGGCTACATCAACAGCTGGAAGCTGACGTTCCCGTAGGCCGGTAGATCCGCAGGCCCGTAGGGCCTCGAAGTCAGGGCGCCGCCCCGGTGGGTGCCAACCCCCCGGGGCGGCGTCCGTTTCACCTGCCCTCGCGTACATCTGGTCGTCGAGTTCCGGCCAACATCACGCCCCTCTCCTGACATGTACGCGCCTCTGGTGCCACTCTTCCCCCACGCCGCACAGCACCGCAGCACTTCCCCCACAACGAGGAGCTCGTGTGTCCACTTCTGTCTACGCGCGTCAAAAGCGAGCCACGCTCGCCATCGCCACCGCCGTCGCCGCCGGCGCCCTGCTCACCACCGGACTGACCTCCGGCAGCAGCGCCGCCGCGGACTCCGCGAGCAAGCCGGCCCTCGCCGCCGCCCCCGTCCTGCTCTCCGCGCCCGCCCGCACCGCGCTCATCCAGGAGCAGCAGGCGGACGCCACGAGGACCGCCGACGAGATAGGCCTCGGCGCCCAGGAGAAGCTGGTCGTCAAGGACGTCGTGAAGGACGCCGACGGCTCGGTCCACACCCGCTACGAGCGTACCTACGCGGGCCTGCCGGTCCTCGGCGGCGACCTCGTGGTGCACGAGTCGAAGTCCGGGGCCGCCAAGGGCGTCACCAGAGCCGCCAAGGCGGCCCTGAAGGTGGCCTCGCTCAAGCCCGCGGTCACCGCCGCCAAGGCGGAGAAGCAGGCCGTGACCCTCGCCAAGTCGGCCGGCTCCAAGAAGACCGAGGCCGACTCCGCCCCGCGCAAGGTGATCTGGGCGGCGAACGGCAAGCCGGTCCTCGCCTACGAGACCGTCGTCGGCGGACTCCAGGAGGACGGCACCCCGAACGAACTGCACGTCGTCACCGACGCCGCCACCGGCAAGAAGCTCTACGAGTACCAGGGCGTCGAGACCGGCACCGGCAACACCACCTACAGCGGCCAGGTCACCCTCAGCACCACCAAGTCCGGGTCGATGTACAACCTGACGGACGGCACCCGCGGCGGCCACAAGACGTACAACCTCAACCGCGGCACCTCCGGCACCGGCACCCTCTTCTCCGGCTCCGACGACGTCTGGGGCACCGGCAACCCGTCCAACACCGAGACCGCCGCCGCCGACGCCCACTACGGCGCCCAGATCACCTGGGACTTCTACAAGAGCGCCTTCGGCCGCAACGGCATCCGCAACGACGGCAAGGCCGCCTACTCGCGGGTCCACTACGGCAACAGCTACGTCAACGCCTTCTGGTCCGACAGCTGCTTCTGCATGACCTACGGCGACGGGTCGGGCAACACCCACCCGCTGACCTCGCTCGACGTGGCCGCGCACGAGATGAGCCACGGCCTGACCTCGGCCACGGCGGGCCTGAACTACAGCGGAGAGTCCGGCGGTCTGAACGAGGCCACCTCCGACATCTTCGGCGCGGGCGCCGAGTTCTTCGCGGGCAACTCCTCCGACGTCGGTGACTACCTCATCGGCGAGGAGATCGACATCAACGGCGACGGCAGCCCGCTGCGCTACATGGACAAGCCGAGCAAGGACGGCGCGTCCAAGGACAACTGGTCCTCCAGCCTCGGCGGGGTGGACGTCCACTACTCCTCCGGTCCCGCCAACCACTTCTTCTACCTGCTGTCCGAGGGCAGCGGCTCGAAGACGATCAACGGCGTGACCTACAACTCGCCCACGTCCAACGGCTCCACGGTCACCGGCATCGGCCGGACCAAGGCGCTGCAGATCTGGTACAAGGCGCTGACGACGTACATGACGTCGACGACCAAGTACGCGCAGGCCCGCACGGCGACCCTCAACGCCGCCTCGGCGCTCTACGGCGCGTCCAGCACCGAGTACAAGGCGGTCGCGTCCGCCTGGTCGGCCGTGAACGTCGGCTGACCGATCCACGACCATGGGCGGTACCCGGATCGCAGGCCGGGCCGGGTACCGCCCTACTCTTGGTGACCGTGCCTCATCCTGATCCGAAGGACTTCACCTACGCCGATGTCGGCGCCACCCGCGACGAGGGCTTCTGCCCGCCGGGCTTCCATCCCATGAACGTGCGCACCCGCCTGGGCGAGGGCGAGGAGGTCTTCCGCCGGGCCTCCGAGGCGGTTCTCACCTGGGAGATGCACCGGTCGATGGGCGTCGGCATCGACGCGGGCGCCGACCGGGCCGCCCCCGGCGTCGACGTCACCGTCACCCTCGCCGGCATGATCAAGGCCCCCTGCCGCGTGGTCTGGACGGTCGAGGTACCCCGCCGGGCCGGCTGGGCCTACGGCACCCTGCCCGGCCACCCGGAGACCGGCGAGGAGTCCTTCGTGGTCGACCGCACGGGCGACGGCACGGTGTGGCTGACGGTGAACGCGTTCAGCCGCGCGGCGAAGTGGTACGCGAGGGCGGGCGGCCCGGCGACCAGGGGCGTGCAACACGCCTATGCCCGCCGCTGCGGCACCGTCCTGCGCAACCTCGCCACGCAGGGTGGTGACGGCACCTAGTGCCGCGACAGGCAACGTTTGCCCGTTGAGGAGCGGCGTCCGGTGCGTGCTCTCGGCGTGCCGGCCGGAAGCCCTCGTACTGGACGTACTC
>NZ_JBEXSH010000613.1:0-5576 GCF_040613555.1 Streptomyces sp. NPDC006265 | reverse complement strand
TGTAGGGGATGCCGGCGGTGGTCTGTCCGTCGAAGGTCAGCGTGTAGGTGCCGCCGGTCGGATCGCCGGTGATGGCCACCTGCTGGACCTCGTTGCTCAGGCCCGCCAGGTCGCGCCAGCCGGGCCCGTCGATCCACGTCACGGAGTCGGTGCCGAGGACGTCGTCGATGTACGCCTGGTACGTCACACCGCGGGCGATCTCCTGCGTGCGGGTCCACTGCTGGTCCTCACGCCCGGTGCGCAGCGCGCTGGGGAAGTGACGGACGATGTAGATCGGGTTCTGGGTGGCCTTGTTGAGGTCCTCGGCGATGAACACCAGGCGCCGGTAGCGGGTCGGCGGGGTCTTCGGGCGGGACCAGGTCCACGTCGCCGAACCGAGGTCCGGCAGGGCCCCGGCGCCGGACAGGGGCAGGTTCTCGTAGAGGGCGACCGCGGCGGCGTTGGTCTCCTGCGGCACCCACTGCGCGGTCGCGGTGTCGGTCTCCACGTCGGAGCGGGTCGGGGAGGACGACTGCCCAGACTCCACATCCGAGTTGGACAGGTCGCCGGAGAAGGTGACGCCGTCGGTGGTGGTGAAACCCACCGGCAGATACGCGCCACTGCCCGGCAGTGTCTGCAGCACACCGCCGTTGTCGAACGGCGCGGTCACGGCCGGCGCCGACATGTCGGCCGCGAAGACCGCGTACTTGAGTGCCTTGCGGATGAGTGACTGGCGGAGCTCCGCCATCGTGGTGAAGTCAGCGGCGACCACAGTGGGCCCCTTCCATGACGAAGCCCCCACCGGCGTGGGGGCGTGGTGGTTGGGTGCGCGTCAGGCGGGGGCCTGGGCGCGGCTGGTGAGCCGGTAGGTGGCGACCGCCCGGCGCAGGGCCGGGTTGCCGTAGTCGACGGGCGCGGGGCGGCTGTCGCTGGACACGGAGTCGATGACCAGACCGCCGCTGGAGTGGCCAGCCAGCGCGAGCATGCTGGTATGCACCTTGCGGGCCAGGTCCCACATGGCGGTCCGGGTGCCGCCGAAGGTGTCCACGTCGATCAGGGTCACGCCCGTCGTGCCTTCCTCGCCGCCGCCCGGGGTCACCTGCACCTGAACCAGGGGCAGCTTCTTGTCCAGGTCGGCGGGCAGCTCGTTGACGACACGCACCCCCGCGTGCCGGGAGCGCAGCCACAGCGCAGTCGCCTGCTCGACATCGCCCCAGTCCAGCTCGGTCCAGGTCATGGCCGGTCCGAGCGCTCAGGGAAGATGGTCTGCGGCTGCACATTGGCGGCCCGCCCGAGCACGCGGCGCCGCTGGGTGTTGGTCGAGCCCCATTCGTGATCGGCGGCGTCCTGCCGGGTGGCCTCGACCTTGGCCACCGGCCGCCCGGAGGGGCGGGTCTCGTCCGACACGTGGATCTCGGAGGCGAAACCGTCGTCGATCTCCGAGGCCGCGATACTGCGGGCGCGGCCGGCGATCTCCTCGGCCTTGTTGTGCAGGGCGGCGCGCACCTCCGGCAGCCGCATGATGGCACTCAAGCCGCGCTCGTCGAACCTGATCCTAGGTCGTCTGCTCATCCGGTGAACTCCTTCAGCACGGCGGAGGTGTGAGCGAGGAACGGGGACACGGACCGGGCCAGGCCCGGCTTGCCGTCGACCTCGTACTTGGTGCCGTCCACCTCGATCAGGTCGGTGGCCTTCAGCCCCATGCCGGGCGGGCCGAAGAACTGCCAGCGCGACACGATCCGGTCGGCGGCCGCCGTCAGGTACTCGGCCGAGTCGAGCGGTTGCACCGAGCAGCCCTCGACCTCGACCGGGGTGTCCTCGATCCAGGCGTCGTTGCCGCGCTCGTCCTCCCCGTAGTGGCGGGGGATGTGCGTGACGGTCTGGTCCATCAGAGGGGACTGGCCGAACACCGCTCACCTCCCGAAGCGTGAGGTGAGCGTTGCCGCAGGGCGGTAGCGCTGCAGCTTGTCCTTCTCCACCTCGGCCAGCGAGGTGGCCAGCGTCTCGGAGGCGAACGTCACCGCGCGCTGCCCGGTCGACTCCTGGCGGAGGTTCTTGGGGTTCACGCACGCCCGCGCGGTGACGTCGAGTACCAGGCCCACGACCTCCATAGGCACCACCGGCCAGCCGAACGTCCACGTCACCCGCGCCCGTCGGCAGGTGCGCCACTGGTAGGAGCCCAGCAGCTGGATCGTGTCGCCTTCCAGGCGCCAGTCGGTGTCTTCGGTCAGGGCGTTGTCGTCCAGGGCGACCTCGCCGACGGACTGGACGGGCCCGGCGAGCAGGATCCGGCCGTCCTCGATGAGGCGCCAGGCTGTCCAGGTCCGCACGGTGAACGTGGTCTTGGCCTCGCGACGGACCATGTCCGAGGCGATGTCCAGGGCCAGGTTCACCGTATTGACGGGAGCGCTGCCCCGCGGCACCTGCAACCAGTCCTCCAGCTGCTCGACGGTGGCCAGCGGAGGCAGCGGCATCTCAGCCTCCCTTGACGGACGACTCGCCCGTCTCGATGTTCCGCTCGACGGTCACCTCAGACCCGTCCGGGCGGAGCGCGGTGTACGTCTCGGTGCGCTCCCTGCCCTGGCGTGCCGCCGCCTTTCGCTTGGGCAGCGGCACGACGGCGTTCACGGTGCCGTGCCCCGCCCGGGCCGCCGCGCCCTTGTCGGGGGTGGCGGAGCTGGCGCGCTCGCCGGGGTCGGTGGTGTCCGCCGGCCCGTCGCCGGGCGCGGTGGTCGACGGGGCGTCGAGGTGCTCGTCGAGCCGGGTCTCCTCCGGCGTGCTGCTCTTGCTGCTCGTGGCCATGGGGCCATCTCCCTTCAGGGTCAGGCGTTCAGGACGCCGCGGATACGGGCAGCGGCCTTGCCGCCGAACACGGCCATGCCGGTGTAGAACTCGATGCGGGTCCGGTACGCCGGCTTCTCCTGCAGTTCACCGAGGTCGTAGGCCTGGACACCGCCGTTGGTCAGCCCGGTGACGGCCTTGTCGCCCTCGTCCTGGCCGAACTTCACGACGTAGATGGAGGACGCCGTACCGCTCGCCGTGCCCTGGGTCTCGGTCTGCGGGAGGATGTCCGTTCCACCCGCGGTCTGGCCCGGGTCGAGCAGCGGAATGCCGTTGTACGTGGCGACCATCTTCTGGGTGAGGGCCTCGCGGACCATCTCCACGCCGCCCAGGCGCCGGGCCGAGGACTTGATGCGGGCGATGGCGCCGGAGTTGGCGTAGATGGCGCCGTTGGAGCCGTTGATGCCGTCCACGCGGGCGATGGCGGCGTCCAGGACGTCGAAGAAGTCGTGGGCCCCGGCCACCGGGCCCATGCCGTTGGTGGCGGCGTCGATGACCTGCGCGCCGGCCAGACGCTTCTTCAGGCCGTCGAACGACTTGGCGTCCACGGTCACGTCGCCGTTGAAGAACGTGTCCTGGAACTTGTAGCTCGCGGCCTTGACCTTCATGCGGGTCTGGGTGGCGCGCTGGTCGTTGAGGTTGCCGCGGGTGCGGACGATGAACTTGTCCACGTCGGCGTCGCCACCGAGGATCACCAGAGACTCGCTCTTCTGGTTCACGGTGCCGGTCGACTCGGTGTACGCCTCGTTCACCGACCGGAAGGCGACGCCCGGAAGGCTCGCCTCCTCGTTGTAGGCGTAGGCGTTGCCCTCGATCGTCAGGAACGGGATGCGGTCCAGGATGGACGACTCCTGCACGAACGTCTCGATGACGCCGCGCTGCAGGTTGGTCTGAGACAGCTTGGCTGCCTCGACAAGGGTGACGGCCACAGCGGGCCCTCCTTCACAGGTGAGACCCGCTGTGCGGGCCGGTTACTTGGTCTTGGACTCGGTGGCGTAGGCGTGCCGCAGACGCCCCAGGCCGGGCTCCACGTCCGCGGGCGGGGTGGCGTGGCCGCCGCCTCCGACGTCGCCCCAGCCCTGCCCGTTGACGCCGAGGTAGGGCTTCTCCTTCAGCAGGGCCTCGATCGCCTTCTTGATCTGCTTGGCGTCGGGGTCGCCATCCTCACCGATCTCGATCTTGGTGAGGTCGATGAACTTCGGGGCGTCGGCCGGATCGGACAGCTTCCCGGCCGCCGCGGCCTTCACCTCGGCGCGGATCAGACGGGCGTTGGTGTCGGCGGTGAGCTCCTCGCGGAGATCCTTCTTGATCGCCTCGACGTCCGGCGCAGGATCGCCCTTGCCGTCGCCACCCTTGCCCTCGCCACTTTCGCCACCCTTGCCGCCCTCCGGCTTCGGCTTGCGGGACAGCCGGGCCTCCAACTCCTTGACGCGGGTCTCGGCGGCCTTCCGAGCATCGCGCTCGGTCTGCAGGGCCTTCCTGCCACCCTCGCCGAGGTCGTCGTCTCCGTCGCCGGATCCGTCGTCGTCCCCCGAACCGCCACCGCCGCCAGCCCCACCGTCACCGCCGTCACCGCTTCCGGATCCGGAGCCGCCGCCGTCCCCTCCGTCGGCGTACAGGAACGGGTCGAAAGGGCCCGTGCGGTAGGGGTGGGCCCAGCCGCCGCCAGCCACGGCCAGGGTGTTCTTGCGTGTGCGGAGCATCGCGCTCCTCCTTCGGTGTTCCGCGCGGCATCGCACCGCGCGCGCCCGGGCCTCGCGCCCGGGAAGTTCAGTAGATGTAGCCGTGGAGCTTCAGCAGCCTCAGCTGGTGGTCGCGGTCGTCGGCCAGGCGCAGGATCTCCTCCGGCATGAGCCGGGGCCGCTTGGCGATGCGGTAGCGCTCGCCGGACACCTTGGAGGCGCCGGCGTCGGTGGTGAGGCGCTTGCCGGCGATGCCGCGCACGGTGTTTCCCTCGGTGGTGGCCTGGATCTTCCGGCCGTGGACGGTCATGGTCTGCATGCCGCGGCGGGCGTTGACGACCTGCGCCAGGTCCGCGCCCTTGTCCAGGGCGTCGACCGCGGCCGCGCCGAGCCGCCGCCGCTGCTCCTGCGGTGTCATCTGCGCCACCAGCTTCTCGGGGCTGGGCACGTCGCCCCACCGCTCGATGTCGATGGGGTCCATGCCGCAGTCACACTTCGGATGCCGCTGGAAGCCGGTCGAGTAGCTGTACTGGCGGCCGGCCAGGATGATGCACCGGCCGCACGCCGGGAGCTTCACGACGCGCACGTAGGCGATGCACCGTCGGTGCGTCACCATCGCCACCTGAGTGGCTGACCGGGAGGTGTCGGCGATCTGCGTGGCGACCATCCGGGCCATCTGGTTCATGCCCGCCAGCAGCGCGGTGGCCGGGTCGGCGCCGGCCGCCAGCGTCGTGTAGGTGGTGATGGCCGGCACGTACAGCAGGCTCGTCAGTGGCCGCCCGTCGGAGGCGACTCCCACGAGCGCTCCCGGGTCGAGCTCGGCGGCCATCCGCGCGGCCGCGCCTCGCTCGGCCATGGCCTGGCCGACGAACGCCTGGGCGCCCTGCGCGGCGGTGAGTTGGCCGGCCACCACGGCGTCGAGGATGGCCGCGCCCTGGTCGCCCTGCAGGGAGGCCAGGATGTTCTCGGCGGACAGGCCCGACCAGATGGATTGCACACGGGCGACAACTGCCAGAGCGAGAGCCTGCACCTGCCGGTAGCGGGCGTCGGCGACGTCGCTCATGCCGCCTCGCC
>NZ_JBEXSH010000612.1:1607-5586 GCF_040613555.1 Streptomyces sp. NPDC006265 | reverse complement strand
CTCCCGCGGCTGCCCCGCGCCCCTACTCATCGTCGCTGGCGCCCGCCCCCACCGCGCCCTCCAGCGACGTCGCGGACACGGCGACCAGCGACGCGAACCGGGAGTTGAGCACGGCACCGAGGACGGCGACGCCCAGCCCGTTGCCGAACTCCGCCAGCGTTCCGTTGATCCCCGCTCCCACACCCGCCTTCTCCGGCGGTATCGCGCCCATGATCGCGTTGGCCATCGCCGGCATGGACAGGGCCACACCCGCGCCCATCACGATCAGCCCGAACAGCATGCCGCCGTACCCGTGGCCCCCGAGCAACGCGATCGCCGCGAGCCCGGCGGACACCAGGGTCATGCCGAGCGCGATCGCCGTCGGCGTCCCGGCCTTCAGCACCAGCTTCGCCCCGACCCCCGTGAAGTTGAGCGCGACGACGGTCAGCGCCAGCGGCGCCGTCCGCAACCCGGCGTCCAGCGGCTCGTATCCGAGCACGAACTGGAGGTGCTGGGTGAGCAGGAACAGTGACCCCGTCATACCGAACGCCACGAGGATCGCGCCCGCGACCGCGCCCACGAACTTCTGGTTGCGGAAGAAGTGCATGTCGAGCATCGGGTGCTCGGTCCGCAGCTCCCACCGCACGAACAGCCCGAGCACGACCACGCCGATCAGCGCCGAGACCAGCACCTGCGCGGAGGTCCAGCCGTGTTCGGGCCCGGTGATGATCGCGTACACCACGGCCGTCATGCCGATCGTCGACAGCACCGCGCCGACCAGGTCGGGCCGGTCCCCGGTGTTGTGCCTTGACTCCGGGACCAGGGCGGCGACCGCGAGCAGGCCGAGCAGGGCGACCGGAATGTTGATCAGGAAGATCGCGCCCCACCAGAAGTGGTTCAGCATCACGCCGCCGATCAGGGGGCCGGCGGCGAACCCGAGCGAACTGACCGTCGACCACAGCGCGATGGCCTTCACGCGCTCCTGGTCGTCGAAGATCTGCACGACCACGGCGAGGATCGTGGTCATCAGCAGCGCCCCGCCGACGCCCATGCCCGCCCGGGCCGCGATCAGCTGGCCCGGGCTCTGGGACAGTCCGGCCGCGAGCGAGCCCAGGCCGAAGATCGCGAGGCCCGACATCAGCAGCAGCTTGCGGCCGTAGCGGTCGGCGGCGTTCCCGGCGGTGAGCAGCAGGCCGGACTGCACCAGCGCGTACGCGTTCATCATCCACTGGACGTCGGCGGTCGAGGCGTCCATCTCGCGGGTCAGCGAGGGGATGGCCACGTTGAGGATCGTGTTGTCGAGCAGCACGGTGAGCTGCGCGAGGCAGATGACACCGAGGATCAGCCAGCGCTGGGGATGGCCGCCCGGTGCGGTGTGCGGCAGGGCCGTTCCCTGGGGGGACGTCGTCATGCTGTACACCGTAGAACACTTCCTATACAGCGTACAACGGAGTTTCGGCGGGGACGGCGAAGGGCGGTGGCTTGAGGCCACCGCCCTTCGTCCGGCAGGTACGTGTCAGCCGCTCGCCTTCTGCGTGAGGTCGTAGAACGTGGCCGAACCGACCGTGACCTTCTTGAAGGTGGCCTCGACCCAGGAGGTGATCTGAGAGGAGGTGCCGTCGCCGCTGCCGCCCATGCCGCCCATGCCGCCGGAGGCGATGAAGTAGTGGATCTTTCCGTCCGCCACGTACTTCTTGAACTGGGCGAGGGTCGGGGACGGGTCGGTCCCGTTGAAGCCGCCGATAGCCATCACCGGGTCGCCGGTGGACAGCTGGTAACTCGCCGCGTTCTGGGCGCCGATGGCCGCGGCGGCCCAGGTGTACTGGTCGGCGTCGGTCTCCAGCAGCTTCTTGGCCTCGGAGCCGACGCTGGCGCCGTTGAGCAGACCGCCGACGCCACCGCCGCCGCCCATGCCGCCCCTGCGACCGCCGTCGCCGTTCTGCTGGTTCTGGCCCTGCTGGTTCTGGTTCTGGCCGCCGCCCGGGAAACCGCCTCCGCCGGGGAGGCCGTTGCCCTGCTGCCCCTGGGCGTTGCCGTCGCCGTTCTGCTGGTTCTGGCCCTGCTGGTTCTGGCCCTGCTGGTTCTGGTTCTGGCCGCCGCCCGGGAAACCGCCTCCGCCGGGAGCACCGCCACCGCCCGGGCCGCCTCGGCCGCCCGCGACCGCCGGACCCGCCGTGACGATCGAGCCGGTGTGCCCCTCGTTCACTGTGGTGAGGGTGTACGCCGCCGGACCGGCCAGCGCGGCGAGGAGGCCCAGCCCGGCCGCTCCCAGGGCCAGCCGGCGTCCCAGCCGGCCGGCGAAGATCAGGCCGAGGGCCGCCGTCAGACCACCGACCAGGACCAGCCACTTGAGCCAGGGCAGGTAGTCGGAGGAGCGGTTGAGCAGGACGTACCCCCACGCCGCGGTCGCCGTCATCGCGGCGGCCAGGGTCAGCGACGCCCACGCCTTGTCCCGCTTCTCCCAGAGCAGCGCCGCGCCCATGCCGACCAGCGGGGCGATGTAGGGGGCGAGGGCGACCGTGTAGTACTCGTGGAAGATGCCCTGCATGTAGCTGAAGACCAGCATCGTGGTGAGCAGCGCGCCGCCCCACACCAGGAACGCGCCCCGGGTCGCGGAGGTCCGGCGGGCCTTGCGTGTGGCCACCAGACCCGCGACGAGCAGGATCAGCGCGGCCGGGATCAGCCAGGAGATCTGGCCGCCGATGGAGGAGCTGAACAGCCGGTCCCAGCCGGTCTCGCCCCAGGCTCCACCGCCGTTGCCACCCCCGCCGCCGCCTCCGACGCTGCCGGTCTCGTCGCCGTTGAGGCGGCCCAGGCCGTTGTAGCCGAAGGTCAGTTCCAGGAAACTGTTGTTCTGCGAGCCGCCGATGTACGGGCGGGAGGACGCGGGCCACAACTCGACGACCGCGACCCACCAGCCGCCGGAGACGACGATCGCGGCGAGACCCGCGGCGAGCTGACCGATCCGCTTCTTCACCGTCACCGGGGCGCAGACGCCGTAGACGAGGGCGAGCGGCGGCAGGATCAGGAAGGCCTGGAGCGTCTTGGCGAGGAAGGCGAAGCCGATCGCGGCACCGGCCCACAGCAGCCACTTGGTGCGGCCGTCCTCCAGGGCGCGGATGACGAAATAGCAGGCCGCCGCCATCAGCAGCGCCAGCATCGCGTCGGGGTTGTTGAAGCGGAACATCAGCGCCGCGACGGGGGTGAGCGCGAGGACGGCGCCCGAGATCAGACCGGCCGCGGGGCTGAACCGGCGTCGCACGGCCGCGTACACGACGGCCACCGTGCCGACGCCCATGAGGACCTCGGGCGCGAGGATCGCCCAGGAGCTGAGGCCGAAGAGCCGCACGGAGAGGGCCATGGGCCACAGGGCGGCCGGGGGCTTGTCGACGGTGATGGCGCTGGCCGCGTCGAGCGAGCCGAAGAAGAACGCCTTCCAGGACTCGCTGCCGGCCTGTACGGCCGCCGAGTAGAAGGAGTTGGCGTAGCCGGAGGCGCTCAGGTTGTAGAGGTAGAGGACGGCCGTCGCCAGCAGCAGGGCGAGGAAGGCCGGGCGGGCCCAGCGGGGATCCTCGGGCCGGCCGTGCCGGAGCCGTTGCACGAAGGGCCTCTCGGGGGCACCGGAGGCATGGGCCGGTTCCGGCGTCGCGGGGCGCGTCCGGCTGCTGGGACTCGCGTCTGTGTCCGTGGTCGGCGGGTCGAAGTGGACGGTCATCGGAAGTCCCTCGAGTCGGTGTCGTGCGGGCGCACCGGCTGCAGTTGCAGGGTGGCGTCCGGCCAGGTGCCGTCCGCGGCTTCACCGGCGCGGAAGGGGGTGGTGACGTGCGGAGCGGTGTCGTACGGGGTGGTGACGTGCGGAGCGGTGTCGTGCGGGGCGGTGTCGTGCGGAGCGGTGTCGTGCGGGGCGGTGTCGTGCGGAGCGGTGTCGTGCGGGGTGGCCTCGTGCGGGGCGGTGTCGTACGGGGTGGCCTCGTGCGGGGCGGTGTCGTACGGGGCGGTG
>NZ_JBEXSH010000612.1:0-1510 GCF_040613555.1 Streptomyces sp. NPDC006265 | reverse complement strand
GTGTCGTAGCGGGTGCCCTCGTACGGGGCGGTGTCGTAGCGGGTGCCCTCGTACGGGGCGGTGTCGTAGCGGGTGCCCTCGTACGGGGCGGTGTCGTAGCGGGTGCCCTCGTACGGGGCGGTGTCGTACGGGGTGCGCACCGGCGCGTCGTCCTCGCGCCGGTCCGGGAACACCCACACCCGGAAGAGCAGGAAGCGCAGCACGGTCGCCGCGAGGTTGGCCGCGACGAGGACGGCCAGTTCGGTGGAGTGCGCGGGCTCGGAGGTCGCCGCGTTCAATGCCGCGAGCGAGCCGCTGGTCAGAGCGAGTCCGATGCCGAAGACGACCAGGCCCTGCGCCTGGTGCCGTACGGCCCCGCCGCGCCCGCGCACCCCGAAGGTGAGCCGCCGGTTGGCCGCGGTGTTGGCGACCGCCGAGACCAGCAGGGCGAGGGCGTTGGCGGTCTGGGAACCGGAGAAGACCCGGAAGCCGCTGTAGAGCAGCAGGTAGAAGAGCGTGGACAGGGCACCGACCACGCAGAATCCGACCAGCTGACGGGCCAGCCCCTTCGGCACGTCCTCGATGTCACGGTCGCGCGGGTCGTCGCCGAACGGCCGGGCGATCCGGTCCAGCGGCAGCGAGCCCGTGGCCAGGGCCCTGCCCACCCGCCACACGCCCTTGAGGTCGTCGGTCGCGGTCCTGACGATGTGCACGGTCGAGTCGGGGTCGTCGACCCAGTCGACCGGCACCTCGTGGATCCGCAGCCCGGCCCGCTCGGCGAGCACCAGCATCTCGGTGTCGAAGAACCAGCCGGTGTCCTCGACGAGCGGCAGCAGCACCTGCGCCACGTCCCGGCGGATCGCCTTGAAGCCGCACTGGGCGTCCGAGAACCGCGCCTGGAGCGAGCCGCGCAGGATGAGGTTGTAGGCCCGGCTGATGAACTCCCGCTTGGGTCCGCGCACCACCCGTGAACTGCGGGCCAGCCGGGAGCCGATCGCGAGGTCCGAGTGGCCGGAGATCAGCGGCGCCACCAGCGGGAGCAGGGCGTTGAGGTCGGTGGACAGGTCCACGTCCATGTAGGCGAGGACCGGGGCGTCGGAAGCCGACCAGACGGCCCGCAGGGCCCGGCCGCGCCCCGTCTGCTCCAGGCGGAAGGTGGTGACCTCGGGGATCTCCGCCGCCAGCCGCCCGGCCACCTGCGGGGTGGTGTCCGTGGAGGCGTTGTCCGCGATCGTGATGCGGAACGCGTACGGGAACGTCCTCTCGAGGTGCTCGTGCAGTCTGCGGACGCACGGCTGGAGGTCCTTCTCCTCGTTGAAGACGGGGATCACTACGTCCAGGACAGGCGTACCGGCTGGTGCGGCCGGGAGGTGCTCCCGCGCCGGCAGGGTGCCGGGAGAAGAGTCGGTTCGCATGGAACCGACTTTCGTCAGGCGCCCTGTTGTGCCCATGTGGTGACGCTGTGGCGTGCCTGTGAGTGCGGCTGCCGGATCATGTCCGGCTCCGGCTCGGGCGGCAGCGCGGGCAGGTA
>NZ_JBEXSH010000611.1:0-5602 GCF_040613555.1 Streptomyces sp. NPDC006265 | reverse complement strand
GCCTGCGCGACGCCGCCGCGGTCCTCGCCCGCGTCGCCGGATACGGCGGCGCCCTCCACGAACTCGACGGACCGCCCGGCGCCCTGCGCACGGCCATCGGCCACCCCCGTCCCGACCCGGACCACGCGCCCCCCGTCGCGTACCCGTACCCGGACGGCTGTGGCAGCTGGCAGCAGGCCGACGTGCGCACCGCCCGCGACCGGCTCGGCTGGCGTCCCCGGATCGGCCTGGAGGAGTCCCTCGCCGACATCTGGATGGAGGCGGCATGCCGCATCTGACGAGATCCCGGCGGCACACCTCGGACACGGAACTGCGTCCCGGCGTCGGCGTCCCCGGGTACGCGCATCCCCTCCTCGCCCCCACCGAGTGGGGTGAGCTGACCCGCCCCGGCACCCCGCTGCACTGGGTGGTTCTCAACGTGGCCGACGGCCCCGGCACCCGCCCCGACCCGCACTGCCTGGAGGCGGCCGGCCGGCTGCGCAACGCGGGCATCCGCGTCCTCGGCCACCTCGACACCCGGTACGGCACCCGCAATTTCGGCGAGCTGATCTCGGACGCCCACCGGTTCGTCGATTGGTACCAGGTCGACGGCTTCCTCCTGGAGCGCTGCCCGGCGGACCACGCCGGGCTGCCCGAGGTCCGCCGCACGGTCGCCTCGCTGCGTGTGATTCGTGACGCAGCCCACATCGTCCTCGGTCACGGCATCCACCCGCACCCCGGCTACGCCGAACTCGCCGACCAGCTGGTCACCTTCTCCGGGCCCTGGAGCGACTACCGCTGGTCCCAGGTGGCCGAGTGGACCGTCGACCATGCGCCCGAGCGTTTCTGCCACTTCGTCCACGGTGTGCCCCGCCCCCATCTGGCCGAGGCACTGAGCATCGCCCGCTGGCAGGGCGCGGCGACGGTCTGGATCACAGACCACACGGATCGCGGCGGAAGCACCGACCCCTGGGAGGCCATGCCCGGCTACTGGGACGAATTCGTCTCGCGTATCGGAACAGGTGTCTCGGAATGAAAAAGGGCATGGCACTGTTACGGGGAGAACAACCGTAGTGATTGACCGACCAACGGAGTCCCCGTGTCGCTGCCACCCCTGGTCGAGCCGGCTTCCGAGCTCACCGTAGACGAGGTCCGCAGGTACTCCCGCCACCTGATCATCCCCGACGGCACGACCACGCCGTCACCGTCCCGGGTCACCTCGCGCAACGCCGAGGAGAGGGTGCCCTCGGACAGCGTGCCCGTGTCACAGAACTCCTCCAGCGCGCCCGGGTGCAGCTCCGCCACGGCCTCCTCCAGCGCCCGGCGGCGGGCGACGGCTTCGTCCCGCAGGCCGTCCGGCACCGGCGTCTCCTCGGCGGAGCCGCCGTCGGCCCACAGCAGTGCGCGCATGCGCACCAGGTCGACGACGCCGGTGAAGGAGTCCTCCGAGCCGACCGGGAGCTGCACGACCAGGGGCGCCGGGTGGAGTCGCTGCCGGATCGACGCCACGGCCGCGTCGAGGTCGGCCCCGGCGCGGTCCATCTTGTTGACGAACGCGATCCTGGGCACGCGGTGCCGGTCGGCCTGTCGCCACACGGACTCGCTCTGCGGCTCCACCCCGGCCACCGCGTCGAACACGGCCACCGCACCGTCGAGCACCCGCAGCGCACGCTCCACCTCGTCGGCGAAGTCGACGTGCCCCGGGGTGTCGATGAGGTTGAGCCGGTGACCGTCCCAGGCGCAGCTCACCGCCGCGGCGAAGATGGTGATGCCCCGGTTGCGCTCCTGCGGGTCGAAGTCGGTGACGGTGGTGCCGTCGTGGACCTCGCCGCGCTTGTGCGTGGTTCCGGTGGCGAACAGGATCCGTTCGGTGACGGTGGTCTTGCCCGCGTCGACGTGGGCGAGGATGCCGAGGTTGCGGACGACGGCGAGCGGGGTGAGGCGAGTGCGCACGGCCCAGGGCCTTTCGATGCGATCCGAAATGGGGCAGCGCGATTCCCGGGCGAAACAGGCAGGAGTCTCCGAGACCTGACGTCACGTCAAGTTGTCGGGGGCCGCCGGGCGTTCCCCCCGGTCAGCCGGTGCCGCCGCGCAGCGGACACCGGGGCGACGAAGACACCAGGATCACCTCGTGCTGCGGCAGGGAGACGGCGACAGCGGTGTGGTCACGCATGGCGGTCCCCCTTCGTTCGTCACCTCGGTGCATCGCCGGGATCGTGGGCGGCGCGGGTATGTGCGTGAGTGTAGGAAGACCGGCTGGACGGTGCCAGCGATTATCGACGGTGTGCCGCGGCTCCCGGGGGGTGGTCGCGGTGTCGTCGCATCCCGGCCGCCGGGGACCCAGCGAGAGTCACCGGCCTGATCTGCCGAGTCTCACCGCACCGGTGATGTCGCCGCAGCGCAGGCCCATCGTCCGGTCCGCGCGCTCTATTCACCGTGCCGGTCGAGCACCGCATGGACTGCTCGGAGCAGCCGTTGCCGGATCTCTGGCCGTGGCTGACGGTTCTACGGGGAGAGAACGTCGGGCGGCGGAGCGCCGCACCGGCCCGGCACCGACCCGGCCGCCGGAGGTGTGGCCCGATGCCGGCCAGGCACAGTTCGTCCGTAGGGCGGATTCGGTGACGTGGGGCAAGACCTGGGCCGTTACGAGAGGCCGTTACGAGAGGCCCAGTTCAGGTCACTACTCCGGCGGAGTAGGCGTGTCGTGGGTGCGGTACATCGCCTGGACGTCGAGTTCCAGTTGGACCGTCGGGCCCACCACCGCGATGCCCCGGGCCAGCATGGAACGCCAGTTGAGCGTGTAGTCCTCGCGGTGGAGTTCCGCCGTCGCGAGCGCCGCGCAGCGCAGCTCCTGGCCGTAGCCGCCGTTCACCGTGCCGAGGTACGTCGTGTCCAGGGCCACCGAGCGGCTGACGCCGTGCATGGTGAGGGAGCCCTGCAGCGTCCACTTGCTGCCGCCCCGGTAGGCGAAGCGCGCGCTCGTGAAATCGATGTACGGGAAGCGTTCGACGTCGAGGAAGTCGGCGGACCGCAGGTGGTTGTCGCGGGTGGTGTTGCCGGTGGTGATGCTGGAGGCGTCGATGCGGACGTGCACGCGGGAGTCGGTCATGTCCGGGGCAACCCGGATGCCGCCCTCGAAGCGTTCGAAGCGGCCGTGGACATTTGCCATGCCGACGTGCTTGGCGATGAACCGGATCGCGGTGTGCGGCGGGTCGAAGAGCCAGGTGCCGGGCGTCGGAAGCTGGAGCGCCTCGGCGGGTTGCAGCCAGACGCGTTCGGTGGCCGTCGGGGTGCCCGGGCCCGTCTGGATCGTCTCGCGGTGCGGCCGCAGGCCCTCGGCCGAGATGAGCAGGCTGTACCGGCCGGGCGGCAGCGCCGCGAGGAAGTACCCGTACGGGTCGGTCGTGCCGCGGGCGGCGACGCGGTGGGTGTCCAGGGCGGTGACGGTGACGTCCGCGGCCGCCAGCGGCGAGCCCATCGGGTCGACGACCTCGCGGGCGACGGCACCCGCGCCGGAGGGGAGGGGGAGGGCGAGGCCCGCCGCTGCGGCAGGGGTGTTCTTGAGCCACCGGCGCCGGAGCAGTGCGAGGGCCATGGTGGTCACCTTTCTTCGGGTGTGCGGCCGTGCGGTCGGCGATTCCTCGCATGCCGACGGCCGCACCTTGCTGCGGTCACACCCCCTTGTCGATCTTGACGGACCGGATGACGGTCCGGGTGTCTCAATACGAGACAGTCAGGACTGCCGTGTGAACGCGTCCGCGTGGCCGGCTGCCCACCGGGCGAAGGTGCGCGCCGGGCGGCCGGTGACCTTCTCGACGGTGCCGGAGACCGTACGGCCCACCTCGGGGGTGTCGCCGTACGCCATGAGCAGGAAGCCGATGACGTCCTCCGCGAGACCCGCCGCCCGCCACTGTGCGAGAGCCTGCTCCTCGGTCAGCTCGACCAGGGTGATCTCCCTGCCGACGGCGGCGGCGAGCGTCTTCACCTTGTCGCCGACCGTGAGCACGTCGGGGCCGGTGATGACGTACTCCTGGCCGCCGTGCCCCTCCTCCGTGAGCGCGACGGCCGCGACGGCGCCGATGTCCCCCTCGTGGACCATGGCGCTCAGCCGGTCGACGAAGGGCTCCCGCACCTCCCCCGCGGTCACGATCCCGTCCGCCCACTCCAGGGCGTTGGCCATGAACTCGACCGGCATGAGCACCGTCCAGTCCACACCGTCGTCGGCCCGTACCGCGTCCTCCAGCGGGGTGGGCCCGCCGCCGTGCAGCACCGTGACACGGCGGACACCGGCGGAGCGGGCGAGTTGAAGGATCCGGGGGCCGGTCTCCAGCGGGCTGAAGGCGGCACCGCCGAAGGTGATCAGGTGGAGACCGGTGACGCCCTCCAGCGCCGGGGCCAGGCCGTCCGGCTCGGTCAGGTCACCCTCGACGACATCGACTCCGGCCGGGAAGGCGGCCTTCGCGGCGTCGCGCGTCAGGGCACACACCTCGTGCCCCCGGTCGAGCAGTTCGGCGACGACCTGACGGCCCACGGTTCCGGTGGCGCCGGTGACAAGAATCCTCTGCGTCTGAGTCATGCCACGACCCTAGGAAGGCTTGCGGTCACCTTCTGTCCGCGATCCGGAGTCCGGCGGGCCCCCTTCGTACGCCGCGAGCAGCACGCCCCGAACCCCCTCCACGGTCACCTCGCGCGGGTTGGCGTACGGCTCGCCCGCGGCCCGGGCCGCCGCCGGGGCCACGTCGGCCTCCGTGAGGCCGAGTTCGGCCAGGGAGCGCGGGGCGCCGAGGCGGCCGGCCAGCTCCCACAGGGCGCGGGGCACGTCGTCGGTCCCGAGGGCGCGGCGCAGGACGGTCAACGCCTGCGGGGCGGCGGGGGCGTTGTGGGCGAGGGCATAGGGCAGGACCACGGTGTGGGTCTCGGCGTGGGGCAGGCCGTAGGTGCCGCCGAGGACGTGGCACAGCTTGTGGTGCAGCCCCATCGTGGTCGCGCCGAGACACGCCCCGCACAACCATGCCGCGTACAGCGCCCGGCTGCGCGCGTCGAGGTCGTCCGGGCCGACGGCCAGTCGCGGCAGGGCCTCGGCCATGGCCCGGACGCCCTCCTCGGCCATGACCGACACCAGCGGTGAGATGTCCGGTGCGTACAGCGCCTCGACGGCGTGCGCGAGCGCGTTGATCCCGCTGGTGACGGTCAGCGCCACGGGCAGGGAGAGGGTGAGCCGGGGGTCGTAGACGACGCTGCGGGGCTGGACGACCGGGTCGCGGCCGGTGCGTTTGGCACCGTCCTCGGTCAGGCCCCAGACCGGGGTCATCTCGGAGCCCGAGTACGTCGACGGCACGGCGATCAGCGGAAGGCCGGTGCGCAGGGCGATCGCCTTGCCGAGCCCGATCGCGGAGCCGCCGCCGACCGCGACGCAGCCGTCCGCTCCGGCCGCCCGGACGGCCGTGACGGCCCGGTCGGCGTCCTCGACGGGCACGTGCATCCGCGCCTCGGCGTGCACTCCCGCGCAGCTGTCACCGAGCGCGTCCGCGACGGCCCGGGCCATGCGTTCGCCCCGGCTGCCGCAGACGACGAGCAGCCGGCTCAGGCCCAGGCGCGCCGCCTCGCCCGGGGTCGCGGTGAC
>NZ_JBEXSH010000610.1:0-5604 GCF_040613555.1 Streptomyces sp. NPDC006265 | reverse complement strand
ATCAGGCCCGAAAGGATCTGATAGAGTCGGAACCGCCGGAAAGGGGAACGCGGAAGCGGGAACCTGGAAAGCACCGAGGAAATCGGATCGAAAAGCCGACCCCCGCCAGCGCGGCCAGGATCCCGCCGATCGCGGTCCACACCCACCGGTCCGACCACCAGCCGGACGCCCAGCCGTCCTCGGGTTCGAGACCGGCCAGCACGGCCGCCTTCTCCTGCTCCTCCTCGGGCTTCGTGGCGACGCCCGGCACCAGCGGCTCGGCCAGTGAGCCGTCCACCGCCGCCGATCCGCCGATGTCCTTGGAGTCCACCCGCACCTCGCTGCCGACCGGGAGACCGAGGTCGGCGGTGGCGACGCCGGTGGCGGTCAGCCGGACGTAGTAGGTGCCCGGCAGCGGGTCGTCGGCCCACGGTTCCGACCAGGCGCGGACCGTGCGCAGCACGCAGGCCAGCTCGACGGAGGAGGTGTCCGCCGCGGCGGTGCGCGTCTGCACCCCGTACTGGCACGCCTGGCGGCGGCGCAGACCGTCGTAGACGTCGATCTGCCAGGTCTGCGGGGCGTGGGTCTCCGGCAGCTTCACCGTCGCCTTGACGGTGGGGCGCTGTCCGGTGTCGGCGGGGAACGACCAGTACAGGTAGTCCCCCGTGGAGCCGCTCGCCGTGGCCTGCTGCCCCTGCTCGATCTCCGTGGCCGTACGGAACGACGTGCCGGCCTGTGCGGGGGCCGAGGCGTCGTCCTGCGACGGACTCGGTGAGGTGTCGGCCGCGGCCGGGGCGGCCGCCAGGCCGAGGATCAGCAACGCCGCGCTCAACGCTCTTGCCACTCGCATCAGTTGGTCCTCCAGACCGCGAACCGCCAGCGCGACAGCCAGCCCCAGACGAGACCGGCGAGGAAGCCGGCGAGGATCAGCACGCCGAGCAGCCACCAGCCGCGGCCGAGACCGAAGGCGGCCACGTCGCCCGCCTGACTCGGGGCGTCCACGACGTCCACCGTCAGCTCCAGCGGCAGACCGGGCGTGGCCTTCACGCCGGAGGCCGCCGAGAAGGAGTGCGAGACCGCCAGGCAGACCGCCTCCGCAGGAGCGTCCTCGTCGTCGCTCTCGGCCTTCGGGTACCGCAGACCCGTCGAGATGACGTCCGTACGGCCGTTGCCCGCCGCCTCGCCGCGTACGATCTCGCGGCCCTTGGACGTCACGGCCCGCATCAGGACCCCGTAGCCGGGGTTCACGGCCCGGTCCGCCGCGACGCTCACCGAGGCGCGCAGCTCCTGGCCCGGCCGCACGTCCACCCGGTACCAACGCTGCTGCCGGAACTCCTCCCGGTCGGTGTACAGGCCCGACTTCAGCGTCGGCGCCCCGGTGCACCGGTCGGCGCCCTCCGCCGGCACCGGCGTCACCACCGGATCGGCTGCCCGATCCACCAACTGATTGACACGGTCGGTGAGTTCGTCCTGGTGCTCGACCGAGGTGTAGGTGCCGCCGGTGGCCTCGGCGATGCAGCTCAGCTGCCGGCTCAGCTTGGCGGTCGGGACCAGGCCCAGGGTGTCGATGGTCAGGCCGATGCCCTTGGCCGCGATCTCGCGGGCCACCTCGCACGGATCGAGCGGGGCGCAGGTGTCCTCGCCGTCGCTGATGAGCACGATGCGCTTGGAGCCGTCGCCGCCGTCCAGGTCGCCGGCCGCCTTCAGCAGGGCCGGGCCGATCGGCGTCCAGCCCGTCGGGGTGAGTGTGGCGATGGCCGTCTTGGCCTCGGTGCGGTCGAGCGGGCCGACCGGGTAGAGCTGCGCGGTGTCCTTGCAGCCCGTCTTCCGGTCGTCTCCCGGGTAGTCGGCGCCGAGGGTGCGGATGCCGAGTTCGACCTCCTCCGGCGTCGCGTCGAGTACCTCGTTGAACGCCTGCTTGGCGGCGGCCATGCGCGACTGGCCGTCGATGTCCCTGGCCCGCATCGAGCCGCTCACATCGAGGACGAGGTCGACCTTGGGGGCGTCCTGGCCCGTGGGTTCACCGGCGGCCGCCCCGGCCGGGAAGGCGAGCCCGGCCGCCAGCGCGGCGAGCAGGGCACAGGCACCCGCCGCCAGCCGTGTTCTTGTGATCATCGCCGGATCCTATTGATCACCCCGCTCCGGGTCCAAAACGAGCCCTACCGCACAGGATTGGGAAGCTCCGCCCACTGGTCCCCGCGCGTCTGTGGCGAGAGCCGCATCAGCGTCAGCGCCTTGGCGGGCAGGGGATCCCCGCACAGCGCCGCGAGGTCGGGGGTGCGCGGCAGGTCCCGTACGGCCGTCTCCAGCGCCGCCGCGAGCGCCGGACCCGATCCGGCCGTGCCGGCCAGCGCACCCGCCACGAGCGAGCCGAACAGCTTGCGGCGGAGCGCGCGTTCGTCGTCCGTGACCATCCGGGCGGGCAGCTCGGGCACCGTGATGCCGTGCCGGACCAGGCGGGCCGGGCTGACGCGGATGTCGGCCAGGTCGCGGTAGACCAGCCGCAGCGGCTCGCCCGCCGCCGAGAGGACCACCAAAAGGTTCTGGCCGTGCGCTTCCAGCGCCACGCCCAGCTCCAGCAGCCGCAGGCCCACGGTGAGGGTGAGCCGGGCGAAACCGGCCAGCCAGGCGGGGGAGCCGGGGAGGGCGGTGGTGGCGAGCGCCGCCACCGGCAGGACCCGCTCGCCGCTGCCCGCGTACGTCTCGGGCGATTCCCGCAGGACGGCCGCGAAGTCGGGCGAGCCGGCCGCCGCCGCGCCGAGTGTGCGGGTGACGTGCAGTAGGCCGTCCGTGCGCGCCGCGGGCGTCCCGGCGAACTCCGACAGCACCGCCGACGCGGCGACCGAGGGCAGGGAGATGTCCCGCACCGAGGACGTCAGCAGGGCGCTCAGCGAGGTCTTCACATGCGGCCCGCCGGGCAGCGCCAGCGTCCGCAGGGACATCAGCGGATGCGCGGGCCTGCGCTCCTCGCACGTCCGCTTCAGCACATGCGCCGCCTGCCACGGGTGCACCGGCAGCACCACCCGCGCCCCGTCCCGCAGCTCACCCGGCCACACGCCCGTCACCAGGCACTCATCCGCCCGCACCGGAACCAGCCCCAGTTCCACGACCGGCCGGTGCTCGGGCCCGTAGGCGAGCTGCTCGGCCACCGAGAAGCCCGGCCGGGACCGGCACGTCGGATGGAACGGGTGCCCGTCGACGATCCGCTGCTCCCACTCCCAGTCGTGCTCCGGCCCCTCGCCCCGATCACCCTCCTGCCCCGCTCGCGACAGCGCCAACGAGGCGACACTGTGCCCGAGTTCGGCGGCGAAGGAGGCGGAGTGCGGTACGGCGAGGTCCGTCATCAGCCGCGCCGGATCCTCGTAGGCCGTCTCGTCCAGCCGTACGACCGTGACGTAGGCGCCGGTCGCGTACGGATCCGGCCGGGGACCGTGCAGGCGGCGGCCGTCCGACAGGGACAGCGTCAGCCCGTCTCCGCCCTGCTCGCGGCGGGCGACCCAGGGCAGCGGATCGTGGGCCAGACCGCGCCACAGCCGGGACAGCACGGCCGCCCGGGCGCCGGGCAGTTCGGCCTCGTACCGCGCCGTCAGACCGGGCCGTACGACGGACAGCTCGTCGGCGACCTCGGTCTCGGCGGTGGGGGGACGGTGCACGGGCGGGCTCCTCGGGTACGAATGCGGGTACGAGCAGGGGTGTCACAGCGCAATGGCGACGACCGACATACTGATCATCTCCGCCCGGAACGCTGGAAGGACCGTAGGGACGAGTGGAACGCGTGGACCTCATGCCCCCGCCCGCCGACGACGACTCGGCCCACGGCGACTCCGCCCCCGGCGACGGCACGGCCGTCGGCGCTCTCGCCGACGCGTACGCCGCCGTGCCCCTGCTGAACTGCCTGCTGCGGGAGGTGGCCCGTCCGGTCCGTCAGGAAGGCGAACACCACGTCTACCGGCTGTCCGGCGGGGGCCGTCTGCTGCGGGTGCGCGGCACCCGGCGGCCCGCCGAACCGGAAATCCACCAGGCGGGCGCCTGGCACCGCGTCGGCCACACCGAGCTGGTCAAACTCGTCGCCGAGGAACTGCGCCGGCACACCGGGGCGTCCAACCACGAACTGCCCGCCGAGATGCTCGACAGCCGGGAGGCCGTGGCCGCCCTGCTCGCCGCCCGCACCCGGGCCACCGCGCCCGACGACCTCTACCGGCGCTCCGAGCAGTCCCTCCTCACCGGCCACACCCACCACCCGGCCCCCAAGGCGCGCGGCGGCGGGCCCGCCGCCGGCTGGCTGCCGTACGCGCCCGAGGCGTACGCCCGCTTCCCGATGGCCCTGCTCGGGCTCCGCGAGGACACCGTCGTCGAGGAGGGCGACACCTCCGCTCTCGACGCCCTCGGCACGGCCCCGCCCGGCTACCGCCTGCTCCCGGCCCACCCCTGGCAGCTCGACCTGGCCGCCCCGGAGCTCGCGGCCGCCTTCGCGGACGGAAGGCTGATCCGGCTCGGCACCACCGCCTTCGACACCTGGCCCACGGCCGCGATCCGCACGCTCTACACGCCCGGGCACGACCTCTTCCTCAAGTTCAGTCTCGACGTGCGCATCACCAACGACATCCGCCGGCTGTGGCGCCACGACCTGCTCGCCCTGCGCCGGACGGACGCGGCCGTGTGTGCCGCCCTCGCGACGTCCGACGGGCCCCCGGCCTGGCTCGGCGACCGCGGGTATCGCACCGCCGGCTTCGCCTTCGAGGCCCTCGCCGTCCTCGTCCGAGACGGCTTCGGCGACCACCTCCTGCCCGGCGCGACCCCGCTGCTGGCCGCCGGACTCGTCGAGGGCTTCGACGGCAGCCCGCTCGACCGGATCCCCGACCCCGCTGCCTGGTGGGAGGCCTATCTGGCCCAGGTCGTGCCCCCGGCGCTGACGGCGTTCGCCGAGCACGGCGTCGTCATCGAGGCCCACCTGCAGAACACCCTGGTCGCCGTCGACGCCGACGGCCTGCCGGTGCAGGCGCTGTACCGGGACGCCGAGGGCGTGAAGCTGCTCCCCGACGTGACGCGGCAGGCCGGCTGGGAGCGGCTCGTGTACTGCCTGGTCGTCAACCACCTCATCGAGATCGCCGGCGCCCTCACCGAACGGCACCCCGGTTTCGCCCCCTGGCCCGCCGGCCGCCGCGCGTTCGCCCGCCACGACCTCCCCGAGATCCCCGCCCTGCTCACCTCGCCGACCCTGCCCGCCAAGACCAACCTGCTGCTGCGCTGGACCGGCGCGGACGGAGCCGACGCCCGCTACCAACCGCTGCCCAACCCGCTCGCGGCGGGAACCTGACCGCTCCGGACGGACAGGCCGGACCCCCCCACGTGAAATGATGATCATAACGGCCAGCGAGGGAGGGTGCGGCATGTCCGCGACGCCGGACGCAGGGGTCCCCTGCCGCATCGTCGTCTGCCGGGACTGCTGCTGCGGCAGTCCCAAGATCACCGGCGTCGATCACGCCGCCCAGGCCGAGCGCCTGCGCGAAGCGGCACCGGTGCGCGACTCCGACTGCCACGACGACTGCGCCCAGGCCAACGACATCGTCGACCGGCCCACCGCCGCGGGCCGGGCCGCCGGGGGCCGGCCGGTGTGGCTGGGCC
>NZ_JBEXSH010000609.1:0-5609 GCF_040613555.1 Streptomyces sp. NPDC006265 | reverse complement strand
GGTACGTGCTCTCGGCCTGCCGGCCGGAAGCCCCCGTACTGGACGTACTTGGGGTTTCGACCGGTGCGGCGAGTGGGGGACCCCCTGCTCGAGCGGAGCCGAGAGCTCGGGAGAGCGCGCCGGGCGTCGTGACGGGGCGAACGTTGCCTGTCGCGGCACTAGAAGCGGAGGCGACGCCGCAGCGGCTCCACCGCGCACACCGCTCCCAGGATCACGGCGGCGGCCAGCACCACGCCCCACCGGTCGTGGGCCGCGGCCCACCGTTCGTCCTCCACGGGCACGAACAGCGCCCAGCGCCCGGGCCAGAACAGCATCACCAGGACGGCCGTGGTCAGCAGCCCGCCCGCGACCGGCGGTCCGGGCCGGGTGACCTCGCTGAAGCGCACCGCGGCCGCCGCACCGGTCACCGCCACGACGCAGGCGGCCCCGGCTTCGAGCGTGATGTCGCCGACCGGGGGCCGCGCGCCCGGCGGTACGAGGAGCAGGGCCACCGTCCACCAGGCCGCCGCGGCCGGGGCGGCCAGGACGACGCGCAGGGCGATCCGGACCGGGCGCGGGGTCGGCACGGCGGCGGTGGTGTGCCGGGCCGGGTCGTCCAGGAGGAAGGCCAGGCCCACGGCGAAGGCGAGGATCGCGGCCCGCAGCAGGTACAGGGAGAGCCGTTCCGCCGTCTCTCCGGTCCGGGTCAACGCGGTGAACAGCAGTCCCGCCGCCCCGGCCGCGCCGACCAACCCCCACGGCACCGTCCGATGGACGGGGAGCACCAGTTGCCGGGTCAGAGGCACTTGTCCTCCTTCTCGGGCGCGGGCAGGTGCAGCAGCTCGGCGGCCCGGGCCGCGGTGACCTTCGGCGCGGTCAGTTCCCGCCACCGGTCCTTGACCCGTGCGCCGGCCTCGCCCCGGGGCAGGCCGAGCAGTGCGCGCAGCACCTCGGTCTGGGCCGCGGTCATGGACAGCCCGTCCGTGGGCTGGAGCACCATGGCGGAGCCGGTGATGCTGTCGTCGAGCCGGACGCGGCGCAGCGCGTCGAGGGGGTCGGACTCCCAGCCCACGGCCAGCCACATGAGAGGGACGATGCGGCCGTCGCAGATCGAGGTCGCGGCCTTCTCGTCACCCGCGATCAGCACACCGGCCACGGCGGCGGAGAACTCGGGGACGCGGTTGCCGCCCCACTGGGTGCCCACCGTCACCTCGTGCGGACGCTCCAGCGGCGTCAGCGCGCCGTCGCCGGAGAGGCCGTAGCGCGCCTCGACCCGCTGCCGTACGACGACGTCCTGCTCGGGGGCGTCGCCCCCGGCCAGGGAGCGGACCCGGTCCACCACCGCGGCCCAGTCCCCGACCCGTGGCCTCCACTCGGGGAACGCGCAGTACGTCGATCCGTCCCGTCGGGCACAGGACTGCACCTGCTCGGGGTGCACGGTGGCGCGTTCGCGTGCCGTGACCAGCTCGGGGGAGTCGCCCGCCGACTGGGCCACACCGCCCACCAGCGTCATGGCGAGCGCTCCGGCGGCACCGGCCACGACGGCCGGCCTGCGGCCACCGGCGACCAGGACCGCCGCCAGGCCCAGGGACAGGGCGAGTCCGGCGAGGTACAGGGCGTGCCAGCCGGCGGGCCGGCCCATCAGGTCGGACGGCAGGGTGTTGCTGGTGGCCTCGACGACGGCCGGCAGCAGCCAGCGGCTCGCGTCGTCGCTCGTGCCCCAGAAGAACATGAACAGGAAGAGAGCGAACACGACCAGCAGCGGGCCTGCGAGGACCGACCTCACCAGCACGGCCAGAAGCAGCCCGGTCAGCCCCGACAGCAGCACGGTCAGCGGCCCCACGAGCAGTTCGCCCACCGACCCCTGCCCGATCGCCCCGGGCCGCAGCGCGTCCCAGCCGAACTGCCCGGCCACGCACACGGCAGTGACCAGGGCCGCGGCCACGACCGACAGGGCGTGGGCGACCGTACGGCACCAGTGCGGGAGCAGCAGCACCGCGAAGTGCTGCTCCGTGCCGTACCGCCGGGAGCGCAGCGCGGCCTGGTTGACGGAGAGCAGGACCGCGAGGCCGACGAGCATCGGGGCGTTCTGGGTGGCGCGGTCGGCGTCCTGGAGGGCCGGGTAGTCGCCCCAGGCCTTGCCGGCGCGCCACACGGTCCAGCCGAGGTACACGGCGAAGGCGAGCAGCACCGGAATGCGGGTCAGCAGCCGGCGGGACTCGAACAGGGCCAGTGCGCGCACGGCCTTGAAGGGCCCGCCGGGCTCGTTCCGTATCCCGGGTGCGAGCGGCTTCTCCACGACCGTGGTCATGCCGCCACCTCCGCTCCGGCGTCGTCGAGCGTGAGCAGGTAGCCGTCCTCCAGGGTGGGTTCGAGCAGTTCGGCGCCGGGTGGCGGGGTCCCCACGTTGCGGAAGGACCCGGTGCCGGTGCGCCAGCCCGCCATCGCGCCCGGGTCCCGCTCGGTGCTGCTCCACACGCGTCCGGCGGCCCGCGCGGTCAGTTCGGCCGGGGTGCCCTCGAAGCGCACCCGGCCCCCGGCCATGACGATCACGCGGTGGCAGAGCATCGCCACGTCCTCGGTCTGGTGGGTGGACAGCAGGACCGTCCGCCCCTCCCCCGCTCCGGCGATCAACTCCCGGAACCGCATGCGCTGTTCGGGGTCCAGTCCCACGGTCGGCTCGTCGAGGACCAGGAAGCCGGGCTCGCCGACCAGGGCGGCGCCCAGGGCGACGCGCTGCCGCATCCCGCCGGACAGCTTGCGGATCCGCTTGCCCCGCACCTCCGCCAGGCCGACCTCGTCGAGCACCCGCCGCACCTCCCGGTGCCGGGCGCCCCGGTCGGTCAGCTCCCTGAGGATCGCCACGTAGTCGACGAACTCGAAGGCGGTGAAGTCCGGGTGGAAGCCGGGCGTCTGCGGCAGGTAGCCCAGCCGGCGCCGCACCTCCTGCCGGCCGCGGGCGGTGCCCGGGTCGTGCCCGAGGACGGTGAAGGCCCCCCGGTCGGCGGGCAGGGCCGTGGCGAGCACCCGCAGCAGCGTGGTCTTGCCGGCGCCGTTGGGCCCGAGCAGCCCGGTGACGCCGGCGGTCAGCCGCAGCGACACATCGTCGAGGGCCGGGGTGCCGCCGTAGCGGAGGCTCAGCCCGGAGGCGAACACGGTCGGGGTCATACGGCACGTCCCTGGAAGAGGTCGAATCGGTCACGGAGCAGGAAGAGCAGCCCGGCGGCGAGCGCGGCGACCACCGCCGCCACGCCCTGCCCGGCCACAGTGAACGGCGCGAGCGGCACGTCGGCCCCCGTCCGCAGCGCGTCGGCCGTCAGCAGCAGCCCGATCCACGCCCCGCCGACCAGGGACGGCGCGAGCACCGGCCCCAGCCGGGGCGTCAGCGCGAGCCCGGTCGCGGTGAGCGCCAGCGCCGGCAGCAGCCAGGCCAGACCGCGCAGGCCGTAGGCGGGCAGGGCGAGGGTCGCCAGCCCGTTCAGCCCCAGCGCCACACCCAGTACGGCCACCGTCCGGATCATCAGCAGCCGGAAGCCGTGCATCGGCGCGACGACGGTCATCTCGTACGTCGGGTCCAGCGCGGGTCCGTACGACAACGCCACCCCCGCCAGCGGCAGCAGCGGCGCGAGAGCCAGGAACAGCGTGGGGAACTCCCCGCCGCGCACGGAGTGCCCGGCCGCCACGCTCAGGAGCAGCACGGCGACGACGGCCCCGAGCCAGGACCGGCGCAGCACGGGCGTCGCCGCCAGCAGCCGCGCGGTGTGCCCGGCCACCCCGATCCGCACGAGCAGCCTCTCCAGCAGCCCCGTCCGGGGCGCGTCCAGCTCGGCGTCGAGCCGGTCCCACCCTGCGTCGAGGACGACCGGGTCGCTGACCTCGGCCAGTGCTCCACGGCACCGGGCGCAGGAGGTCAGATGCGCATCGGCGGACCAGAGCACCGGGGTCTCCAACTCCCCCCGCGCGTAGGCCCGCAGATCCTCCTCGGACACGTGCCAGCTCATGCCAACGCCTCCCGCAACTGCTTCCGGGCCCGCATCGCCCGCGTCTTGACCGTCCCCGGCGGAATCCCGAGCAGCACCGCCGCCTCACGGGTGGTCAGCCCGTCGATGACGGTCGCCTGCAGCACCGCACGCAGCTCCGGCGACAGCCGGACCAGGGCCCCGGCGAGGTCCCCGTGCTCCACCCCCGCGAGCACGCGTTCCTCCGCCGACACCTCGTCCCGGTGCCGCAGCCGCGCCAGGGCCTGCCGCAGCCGCCCGCGCGCCCCGTCACCCCGCAGCGCGTCCACCAGCCGCCGCGACCCGATGCGCCACAGCCATCCGGCGGCGTCCGCGGAGTGGCCCTCCTGGCGGTGGCGGGCCGTGCCGCGCCACACCGCGAGGAACGTCTCCTGCACGACGTCGTCGACGACCCCGAGGTCGGCGCACCGCCCCCGCAACCGGGCCCGGAGCCATGGCGCGTAGCGCCGGTACAGCTCCTCGAAGGCGCGCCGGTCGGCGTCCGCGGCGATGGCCCGCAGCAGCTCCCCGTCGCTTCTCGTATCGCTCACGTCTCCTCATCGGACGGCCCGGGCCGAACGGTTCACGAAAGCACGGTTGACTTTTCGACCCTTCTTCCACGAGTACCGCATCGACCGGCGCAGCGGTGTGGCCACCTACGTCCAGATCGTCCAGCAGGCCAAACAGGCCCTGCGCCTGGGCCTGCTGGAGCCGGGCGACAGGCTCCCCACGGCCCGCGAGGTCGTGGAGGCCACCGCCATCAACCCGAACACGGTCCTCAAGGCCTACCGGGAGCTGGAGCGCGAGGGCCTGGTCGAGGCCCGCCGGGGACTGGGCACGTTCGTCCGCACGTCCCTGAGCACCGCCCCCGCCGACTCCCCGCTCCGCGCGGAACTGGACGCCTGGGCGGTCCGGGGACCGGTCTGGAGCGCGAGGACGTGGCCGCCCTCTTCACTTCCGCACTCGACACGCACTTCGCAGAATCCAAGGGGGACGCATGACCGACACCCCCATCGAGGCGGCAGGGCTGGGCAGGAGGTTCCGGCGACGCCGAGGGACCGCGCTGGACGGCTGCGCCTTCCGGCTCCCGGCGGGCCGCGTCTGCGCCGTCACCGGCCCGAACGGCGCCGGCAAGTCCACCCTGCTCGCCCTCGCGGCCGGGCTGCTCCGCCCCCCCTAGGGCACCATCACGGTCCTCGGCACCACCGGCCGCGGCCCGCGAACGACTCACCCAGGTCGCCCAGAACAAGCCCCTGCACCCCCAGCTCACCATCGTCGGCACCCTGCGGCCGGGCCGCGACCTCAACCCCCGCCGCTGGGACGCCCGGGCCGCCGAGCGGATCGTCGCGGAGGGCGACCTCGGCCCGGACACGAAGATCCGCGCGCTCTCCGGCGGCCAGCGCACCCGCGTCGCGCTCGCCCTCGGCAAACGCCCGGCACCCTCGAGCTGCCCCGCTCGGCCTTCCAGGTCAGCTGGGCCGACCCCACCCGGCACGGCGTCCGGCTCAGCAGCGCCACCTTTCACCCCGAGTCACACTTCTGGCCGCTCCAGTCCGTGGAAACCGGCCTCCTGCTGGCCGTGGCCGGCACCGCGACGGCCGCCGCCTTCCTCCTCCTGGCCCGCCGCCTCCC
>NZ_JBEXSH010000608.1:0-5615 GCF_040613555.1 Streptomyces sp. NPDC006265 | reverse complement strand
GGAGGTCGTGGCCCCGGCCGGCGGCGGGTGAGCCGCTCTCAGGCGGACAGGCCGAGTCCGGGCTCCCGGCGGGCGCGCAGTGCGACGGTCAGTGTGTGCGGGCCGAGTCCACCGATGTAGACGCGGTTTCCGGTCGTCGCGTCGGTGCCGCCCACCACGCTGTAGTCCTGCCCCGGGTCGTACCGCAGTACGTCGCTCCGGTCCGGCCCGGCCAGCGGTTCGCCTGACGCCACGTCGGCCTCGACCCGGATCTCGTCGTCACCGACCCGGTAGGTCATCGGGCCGGCCGTCAGACACCAGCGCCCGTCGCCGATCGGTACGGCGCCTTCCGGCACGCCACCGGGCCGGAAGGTCAGTTCGAGGGACCAGGGCACCCGTGGTCCGCTGATGTCGATCCGCAGGTCGGCGCCGTCCTCGGTCAGGTCCACCTCGACGTGGGTCGTGTGGGAGACCTCGTCCCGCGGCCGGTCCGGGAAGGCCATCGCAGCCGAGAAGCGTCCCTCGTCCGCCATGCGGTAGGCGCCGTCGCTCCGGCGCCGGTCCCGGGACAACGGCTGGTAGTAGGCGGCTGTGAGGGTTTCGGTGAGTCGGTACCGGTTGTCGGCGGGCTGTTGCACCGCGGCGGCGCGGAACGGGCCCAGGTCGAAGAATCCCCGGGAGAGACGGACCGCGTCGAGGACTGCGTCCCCGGCGAACAGGCGCAGGAAGGTGGGGTTGCAGGCGAGGCCCGAGCGGATGCGCCGGTGCTCGGGCACGTCGGAGCCGCCGTACACCACCGTGTGCGCGGTGGCGGACGCGCGTGCGGCGAGGCGCGCGGTGGTGAGGTACCGGTCGCGCGGCAGTGGCTCCGCAGCCGGTGCCGGCAGGGCGCGGCACAGGTCGGGGGTGAGGAGCGTCTCGGCGAGCAGGTCGGGGTCGTCGATGCCGCCGGCGGCCGCGAGGAGCGCCGCCCGGCTGAAGTCGCCCCGGCCGGTGCGGATCGCGAGCAGCCGGTAGTGCGGCAGGTAGGGCGCCAGCGGGAACGGGTGGTTCTGGTCCTGTCGTCGCGAGTGGACGGTCTCCACCGTGCCGTCCGGCCTGATGAGGTCCAGGGTGGTGGCGAGATTGCGTTCGACGGCGCCCAGCAGGTCGGCGCGGCCGAGGACATCGGCCAGCAGCAGCAGCGACGGGTTGGACACGTGGGCCGCGTAGTTGGCGCTGCGTTCCGAGTACAGGCCGTCCGCGTCGATGTCCACGCCCTCGCCGAGCCACTCCCCGACGCGGTCGAGGAGCCGGTCGTCGGGGAACGACCGGTGCAGCCGGGCCAGCGCCGCGCACAGCTCCCAGCGGTGGTTCGGAGTGTGCACCCCACCGGCCAGGAGACCGCCGGAGGCGGCGCCGGCGATCTGGGCGAGCGCGGCCGTGACGTCACGCAGTTCCGGCCCCGCGCCGGCGGCGAGGACGTGCGCGTCGCACACGTCGTTGACGGTGAACCCGGAGTCCGGCGGTGACTGCACGTTGTCGCCGCCGGCGAAGAGGCCGGTGGATGTCTGAACGGCGCGCAGGGCACGGAGGTGGGTCGTCGCGGCGGCGACGGCCCGCCTGCTGCCGTGCAAGGCCGAGTCCGGGGACCGGTACGCCGCGATCAGGGTCTTCACCCGGCGCGCCAGTGCGCGGTGGGGCACACCGGCGGGGTCCTCGTCGGGGCCGGCCACCAGCGGGGCGGCCAGCCGGTCGGCGGCGCCGGCCACCGCGCGGACGAACTCGTGGTCGAGCGCAGGGGACACGGTCAGTCCTTCAGTCCGGCGTTGATGTCGGCACCCATGACGTAACGCTGGAAGACCAGGAAGACGGCGATCAGCGGGATCATGGAGATGACCGACGCGCCGAGCAGTACCGACCAGTTGATGTTCTGCGCGCCGACGATGCTCTGGATACCGATCTGCACGGTGAACTTGTCGGGGTCGTTGAGCATCAGCAGCGGCCAGATGTAGTCGTTCCACCGCCACTGGAAGGACAGGATGGCGAGGGTCAGCATGATGGGCCGGGAGAGCGGCACCATGATCCGAAGGAAGATCGCCAGTTCGCGGGCGCCGTCGATGCGCGCGGCTTCCACGAGTTCGTCGGGAACCGTCAGGAAGAACTGGCGGAACATGAAGCATCCGGTCGCGGTGAGCACGGCCGGGAGGATGATGCCGGCGAAGGAGTTGTAGAGGCCGAGGTCGCGGACGACCAGGAACTCCGGGGCGAGCATGACCTCGGACGGCAGCATCGTGGTGGCCAGGATGCAGAGGAAGAACACCTTGAGCCATCGGTTGTCGTACTTGGCCAGGGCGTACCCGGTGCAGCAGCTGACCCCCACCGTGAGGATCGTCGTGATCACGCACACGATGGTCGTGTTGATGAAGTACTGGGAGAAGTTCGCGCTCTCCCACGCCGCCTTGAAGCCCGTCAGGGTGGGGTTGTGCGGGACCAGCGTCAGCGGATAGGAGAACAGGTCGCTGGCCGGCTTGAAGGAGCTGAGGATGAACCACAGCACCGGCAGTCCGTAGAGGCAGGCCAGGAGCCACAGCAGTGTCGTCGCTGACACCGCCCGCCGGATCCCACCGGTCCGCGCGCCGCGGGGCCGCTTCTTGGAGACGGCCCGTCCGTGACCGGCGTCGACCGGGCGTGGCATGTCTGTGGTTGTCATCGGTTCTCCACCCGTCGGTTGACGATCAGCTGGATGATCGCGACGGCCATCAGGATGAGCATGAGCACGAACGACGCGGCGCTCGCATAGCCGATCTGGCCCCGTTTGAAGCCGGTCTCGTAGATGTACTGGACGAGCAGATTGTTCGACGTTCCCGGTCCGCCGTTGTTGAGGGCGACGAACACCGGGTACTCCTTCATCGCGTTGATCGTGTTGAGCAGGATGACGATGAACGAGGTGGGCGCGATGCTCGGCAGCGTGATGTTGACGAACTGCCGCCAGGGGCCTGCGCCGTCGAGCGCGGCGGCCTCGTAGTACGACACCGGTACGTTCTTGATCGCCGCGATGAACAGCAGCATCGAGAAGCCCGTCCACGCCCAGGACGCCGCCATCACCACCACCAGCAGCGACAGGTCCGCGTTCGACTGCCACGGCACGGCGCCCCCACCGAACTCGTGGATGATGTAGTTGACCAGGCCGAAGTTCTCACCGAACAGCCACCGCCACAGGACACCCACGACGATGGGCGACAGCAGCCACGGGATGAAGAAGACGACGCGGGCCACCGACGCGCCCTTGACGTGCTTGCTCACCACCACGTTGGCGATGAGCAGCGAGAACGCGAAGTTCAGCGGAACGAAGAGCACGGCGTACAGCAACGTCCGGCTCAGCGCGTCGTAGAAGGTGGAGTCCCCGAACAAGTTCTGGTAGTTGTCCAGTCCGACGAACTGGAACACTCCCACGCCCGTGTAGTTCGTGAAGGAGTAGACGAGCCCGATCACCGCCGGCCAGACGAAGAACAGCGCGAAGAGCACGACATTGGCCGAGATGAGAACGAGCGGCGCAAGCGTGTACTTACTGCGTCTCCTGGGCGGGCTCACGGACACGTCCGGGGCGCGTTTGGTCATCTTCCTGACTCCGTGCTGGTGGAATGGGTTCCTGTGGGCTCAGGCCATGAGCCCGGCATCACGTGGAGGCCCGAGGCCGGGCGGCGGTGTCTCGACCCCGCCGCCCGGGCCTACTCGGCCTGCGCTCAGCCGCCGACCTGCTGGTTGTAGATGTCCACGATGTTCTGCAGGGCCTTGTCGGACGACTGCTGGCCGTTGATCGCCTTGCCGAGCTCCGTCTTGGTCGGGTCCTCGGGGAGGCTCTTGCCCTTCAGCACCCAGTTCGTCTGCGCGGAGTTGAAGTAGCCGGAGATCGGGGCGTAGAGCGGGATCGACTCGTTGTACAGCTTGAACGCCGCCTGCGCCGCCTCGGACTTGAAGGGGTACTCCGGGTTCAGACCACTCTCGACCGGCAGGAACCCGGACGTCTCACACAGCACCTTGTAGTGGGCCGGCTCGTACAGCCAGGTGAGGAACTTCGTCGCGGCGTCGGCCGCGGCGGCGTTGTTGTTGAAGCCCACCGTCATGCCGCCGCTGTTGACGTCGCTGGCCTGCACCGGCTGGGCGGGGGTCGGGACACTCGCCCAGTCGAACTTCTTGATGCTCTCCGCGAAGGCGGGAACCTGCCACACCCCGGACCAGTAGGCGACCACGTCACCGCTCTGGAACATGGCGGACGGGTCGGCGCCGCTGGTCCACACCGACTTCGGCATGGTCTTGTCGTCGTTCAGTCCGACGAAGTACTTCACGGCCTTCTTGGTCGGCGCGTCCACCGAGAACGTGCCGGAGGAGTCCGCGTGGACGTACTTCCCGCCCATCTCGTACACCATGGCGCGCAGCCGGGACGGCGACTGGTCGAAGGTCAGGGAGTACTTGGCCTTGGTCTTCTCCCGGACCTCGTTCGCCGCCTTGATGAACTCGGTCCAGGTCCAGGTCTTGTCGGGCGAGGTCGGGTAGTCGACGCCGGCCTTCTTGAACAGCGTCTTGTTGATGAACATGCCGGACGCGGTGACGTCCGAGGGGATGGACAGCACCTTTCCGGACGAGTCCTTGGCCACGAAGTTGGCGTTGATCTTGTTGCTCTTCTTGTTGGCGATGGAGCCGAGGTCGATCAGCTTGTTCGCCCAGATCGGGTCCAGCGCCGGCACGGCCGCCACGTCGGGCAGGGAGTTCGCCTGTGCGGCGTTGTGCAGCTTGGCCGGGTAGCCGTCGTAGGGGATGTTGACGAGCTTGACCTTGACGCCGGTTTCCTTCTTGTACTGCGCCACCATCTTCTTCCAGCCCGCGTCCTGACCCGGGACCGTGGAGATCCAGAACGTCAGCGACTTGGCGTTCCCGCCCGAGTCGGACCCCGACCCGCAGGCGGAGAGCAGAAGGGCACCTGCCGTGGCCACAGCAGCGAGGGGAACAACGCGACGTATACCGCCGCGGCCGAGTCGGCGAGAGCGCCGCACACCCAGACTGGTCATCTTCAATCCCTTTTCGTCGTAGCGGAAGAAGCACGGCGCCAGCCGAGGCGGCACGGGTGCATTTTGCAGGAAATTTCGCTTTCCGCGGGCACGACCTCGCCCGGCCGCGTCGCCTTGACGGGTGGGGTCCCCGGCCATGACGGCCGTCGTCGCACAAGCACGCCCTCGTGCGGCTGCCGTACTTCGCGTACGGGCGGGAGGCTCACCCGGAGTCGGCGTCCCGGCCGACTCAGAAAGCGCTTGTCCGGACATTGGCAGACCGATGGCGCAGCCGTCAATGCTTCGCCCGCACAGCTCCGGTCACGGTTTGAATTCCATGGGAGACCGCGAGTCTGCTGGCGCCCGCCACGGTGCCGGTGTCGCCCACCACGCTGCTGACCACCTCGGTGGGCCAGCTCAGCCGGGCCAGCTCCGCCCGCACCCCGGTCAGGAGCTGCGGATCCGCACCGGTACCACCGCCCAGGACGATCAGGCCCGGGTCCAGCACGGCGGCCACGGCGGCGGCGGAACGCGATGAGTCCGACCCGCTCGGCGACCTGATGCGGGAGACCGGATCGAAGTTGTTCCGCTACCGGCTGGACGCAGAGG